>NZ_JBFRMK010000162.1:27015-27174 GCF_041470405.1 Shewanella sp. 10N.286.45.A1 | reverse complement strand
CAATGAATGAAGAGCATAGTTATTCTACGTTCAAGTTCATTAACGCAGCATAAAAGCCGCTAAAACTCGCCTGTAAGGAGTGCTTTTGGCTTCCTACTTCTGTGTTGAATAAACTCATTAGGGAACAACCATAGTGTCCTTTATTCGCCTTGAATTAGT
>NZ_JBFRMK010000162.1:0-26257 GCF_041470405.1 Shewanella sp. 10N.286.45.A1 | reverse complement strand
TTATGCTGATTGGTATTAGTCGTCACATTTAAATACGAGAATTAAAGATATAAAAAAAGCGCCTTACGGCGCTTTTTCAGCTTTAGACTTAAAGGTTAGAACTTAACAGTTACACCTGCAAAGTACTGACGACCAATGGTGTCATAAACTTCAGGAACTGTACCGCCATCACTACCATTAGAAACGGTTGAAGGCTCTTCGTCAGTCAAGTTTTTAACACCTGCACTCAACATCCAAGTATCGTTGATGTAGTAGCTAGCAGAAACATTGTGGTAAAGCACTGCATCGACTTTAGTGCCAGCACCTAAGTCATCCATCTCACCGATGTAACGGTTGAAGTACATAACACTCCAATCGTCTTGACCGGCTTTAATGCTAAAGTTGTTACGTACTTGAGCGTATGCACCGAAGTTACCATCAATAATGTTGGTGTAATCAACGCCATCTTGCTCAAAGTTCAGCAGATAGGTTGTATCGTTAGCTACGGTCCAATCTAAGTTTAACGCTTCAAAGCTATAAGCTAAGTTGAAATCGATACCGCTTGTATCTTGGTAACCAACGTTAGTTAGTGAGTTCGTTAGGTTAGATAAGTCACCATCAGGGCCAATGTTAAACGCTTCACATGCTGCTTGGTCACCCGCATAACAGTTGTTTAGACCATTTTGAGTGTCCATACGCGCAATCGCGTTCTGAACCTTAAAGCGCCAGTAATCGACTGTTAGAGACAAACCATCAACATAGCTAGGCGAGTACACTAAACCAGCAGTGTAAGACTCTGACTCTTCTGGCTGAAGATCTTCATCAGAGGTACGGATAACTAGAATTTGTGGGTCTTGTTCATTACCCCATGGATCATCTAGGTAATCGAATGAACCTGAGTTTCCGCCGTATAGCTCACTCACACTTGGCGCACGGAAACCTGTAGCGGCAACAGTACGGATCATTAGGTCATCAGTTGCTTCATATGTTAGACCAATCTTCCAGGTTGATGCATTACCAAATGTAGAGTAATCATCGAAACGTAGCGCGAACTCACCGGTTAATTTATCAGTAAATGGTACGCTAACTTCTTGGAACACTGAAATAACGTTGTAGTTACCGTCCGTTGGGTCTTGCTGTGCAGCTGTACTTTCACCAGCAACAACAATTGGGTCTGGATTGTAGTAACCACTCTCGTAGCGGTACTCTGCACCCATTGCAAATGCGACTGCACCAGCATCAAGGTCAAATAGCTCACCGCTGATACCTGCAGAAATAACATGCTGTTCGTTACCGCCGTCAGCTTCTTCAGTGTACGCAACGCTGTTTAGCAGATCTTGGTCCGTCATAGGCTGACCAGTCAACCATGGGTTTCCACCAGGGTAGGTATTTGTATCTTGTCCTGCATAGATTGCATTAGTCATCAACGTCGCGTTGATTGAGTTTTCTACAGCAGTTTCCGCTTTATTCTTACCGTATGTGTATGATAAATCCCAATCCATACCGGTATTGACATCAATAGAACCCGCTAAGCCCGCAGAAACACGCAATGTATCAGTGTCCTGTGTATAAATACGCGGACCAACATCATTCATACGCTTTCTGTAGTTAACTTGGCCTTTATCGTTTGCTTCTATACCTGCTGCTATCATGTCATCATCAAGTTCAATACATGAATCAGATACAACACCAGCTTCACATACGTCTAGGTCTAGGTTTGCAGGTTGAGGAGCTAACTGCTGGTTAGACTTACGCTTGGTGTACAGGATATCACCTGTTAGCACTAAGTCATCACCCAACTCTTGGGTCATATTGGCGAACAAGCTATAACGCTTGCTTGGTGTTTGATAGAAGCTATCTTGGGTGTAGTCGTAGCTTTCTTCACGATCTACCCAGTTGCCGCTGTCATCTTTAACCATTCCGCCCAAAGAGCCATTTGGAATGAACGAGCTTGCACCTGGATCAGTCCAGTCGCGGTCTGATTGAATAACACCACGACGCTCAGAGTAAGCAGCACCAAATGTGTAGTTACCTGTATCGGTATTAAAACCGTATAGCGCGCTGATTTCGCCGTTTTCGCCGTCGCTCTTATCAGTCATGCCACCAGTTACGTCAATCTGGAAGCCTTCAAAATCTTTCTTAGTAATGATGTTAACAACACCAGCAATAGCATCTGAACCATAAACAGCTGATGCGCCGTCTTTTAGGATTTCAACGCGAGCAATCATTGCTACTGGGATAGAGTTAAGATCCACAGCACTGTCTGCGCCAGAACCAGAGTTAACCATACGGCGCCCGTTAAGCAATACTAGTGTACGCTGTGAACCCATACCACGCAGGTCTACTTGAGCAACACCGTCAGCGCCGTTATTGGTACTTGAACCAACTGCTGCGCCAGCCATAGATGTTTGTGCTTGTAGCATTTGATCTACAGAGGTGAAACCTTCAGCTTTAATAGTGGCAGCGTCAATAACGGTTACTGGAGAAGCTGTTTCCATATCTTGACGTTGAATGCGGGAGCCGGTAACAGCAATACGTTCTACTTTAGCTTCCTCTTCTGCGTATGCGGCTGTTGAAACTGTAATTGCAGATGTTGAGACGGATGCGATTAATCCGAACTTTATTGCTGAGGCCAATTTAGATGGTCTGTTCATTTATGTCGTACTCCCTAACTTAATTATTTTTATATGCACGTCATTTGTTATCACTGACGTTGCTAGGGATACTGCAATTTCACGTTTAAAGCGTCAATCCACCAACTCGTTAACTATTCACTTTACAATGTTAATAAAGTTGACGAAAAAGGTAACCATAAATATTACCCAGCGTTTAATGTAAATCCAAAATCAGACCGCAACAATATAAACCACCTAAAAACACACAATAGACAGCAGAATAAACTACAAACAAGTTAACATGCATGCAACTAGCCCAATAAAAGAAAGTGTGACTAAGATCACACTTTACGGGGTATTTTTTTAGTAAGAGAGCCATATAAATAGCCCGTTTTTAGAGCTAGCTCCTATTTTTTTGATATTAAATAGACTAGCGGTAAAGAATTTGTTCAGAAATGGAGGGCTCAGCAACAGATAGTATGTAGCAAATAAGTAGCAATTACGAGTGGCACCCCAACAGCTTTGCAACAACTGTTATCCAGTAACGTCGTGAGTGTTACATATATAAATAGTCACTTTAGCCGCATAAAATAAACCGCGATGCATAGCTATTTAATCGATTATTGCATTGAGAGGCGTTAAAAAGTAACTGCAGTTTATTGATAGTTAACTTCGATTGTATAACTGATACTGCCCATACCTGCGTTATCATCAGAAATAACTTTTATCTCACCACCTATATAAATGGAGGCATTGGTAGAAAGCGAGAATAACTGTTGCTGCGTGCCATTAGGCAGTAGAGGTGTAAACTCTACCTGGCTACTATTGCTACCAGACACCTTTACCAATACGGATTGTTCTTCATTTCCCAGCAACTGAATTTCCCCTAGGGCAAAATCAGATGTAGCACAAGCACTACCTGTTCGGCTAGTTGTCGTTAACGTACAAATATTGTTTTTAGTATTGTAAATATCGCCTAACTCAATTTCGCTTACCTCGGCAATGCTTACTGGTAAAACAAGATTAAACTGAGCTTGCCCGATGACAGATACTAAGACTATAACTGAAAGCATACTTGCTACTGATTGAAGTAAAGTATTTGACAATATTATAGATGCTGTCACGACTCATCGCGAACGACACAGCACACAATTGCGTACTAGAGCACTATCTCCTCTAACTGCTGAAAATCACCGGGTTTAAGTGAAATAGGTTGGATGAAACGATCCTTAACCCACAACTCATACTCTCCGGGGGTTATTTGTTCGAAAATAAAAACGCCATCGTATTCCACTCGCGAAAAATATTCTTTGTCACTTACTATCGATTTAAGGCTTACTTTTACCCCTTTGGCAGCTTGTTGGTTTTCATCGTTCAATTGGTAGATATAGCCTTCAACTTCAGCAGTAAACATCACAGGAAAAGCAATGGGCTGGATATAGCCTGGATGGGCATTTACTTTAATAATACTAGCAACGGGTACTAAAAATGGGTCCGGTAAGCTGCGTTCATTAAGTGCTAGCTTATGGCCACGACTAGTTTGAAGTTGGGTTATGAGTAATTCACCATTTTTGTCAGTCATATTATTAGGACTGCTATGACCTGAGAACTGTAACCCAGAAAGAGGGACTTCATTGGCATCAAATAAACCATTAGCATTGTCATCTTGAAACGCAACAATTTTAACGCTGCCAGTATTGATAAAGCTATTGCGATCGATTAACCAACGGTTATCTGTTGTTTCCCATAGCAATGAACTATTCCATCTTAATTGTGCGAGCCAATCGCCAGTCGCATAGTTGTCGACAGCTAACCTCAATGTTCCGTAGTCAAACAAATAGGAAAGAGAATTTCGGCTGCTAAAATCACCTTCTAAGTTGGGTTGATAGCGCAATTCCAGCTGATAATTTGCGACATCATTTAAAGTGGTATTTATATTTGCAACCCATTGATTAAATTCTGTATCTGGAGATAAGTTTAAATCCACATAACTTCTTAACGACCAATTGCCAATACGGCCAGATACAGCAAACCTCTCATTGAGCTTACTGCCATTACTGAAAACAGACCAACGCAGTTCATTACTTAAATCAATCACTGACAGCTGGCCAGATAGGCTAAAACCTATTTGAGTTCTCTCTCCACCAGAGCTTAGTCGCTGCCAGTCACCACCTAAACCCCAATTAACGCCTGCTCCATCAAAAAAACCACTTACATCTACGTTAGCTTCTTGATTAATACGGCCCTCTGCATTGTCCCAAGACCTGAAATTGTTGTAACTCCTCCACTCAGCCTGCCAATCAATAGCTTCTAAACTACCTTGAAGCGCAACACTTGCAGCGTGGCCTCCCACACTATGCACGTAATTGAGCTGTAGTAAATTTGAGTCACTAAGAAGATTAACTGATAACTTTGGCAAAAATTGCCACTGTTCATTAATATCTTGCTGCTGGATCAAAGCCAGTCCCGCTGTTAAGTTATCAAGCAATGCCCAGTTAAAGTTAGTGTAGTACTGTTTTAAATCATCTTGCTCTCTAGACATAGCGCCAGCACTCATCCCGAAACTGCCCTGCTCCATAACTGAAGTATCGAGTAATTTACTAAAGGATTCACTGCGAACCTCACCATTAGGACCATAAAAGCGCAGCTGATACTGGTTAATGCCGATGTAGTACGGCACTTTTATAAAACGATAGAGCCCATCAGCCTTAGCTCGCTGAACATCTATGAGTCCATTATTTCGATACAATTCGACATCCCAACCTGGTTCCGTTTCACCTTCGACAACTATATGGCGTAAATCACTATGGAACTCGCTACCAGCCGAAAACTGAGCACCAATACCTGAACTTGCTTCAGAAACTAACGCTAGATTATGCGACGTTATATTACCTATTCGATAATGACTCACCCAACTATCAGTTAGCTCCTTATCGACATAGGCAGTAAGATCAGTATTATTGTCAGACCAAGAATAGGAGAAATAGCCATTATGTTGAAGTAAATCAAATCGACCTTGCACTGCACCATCTATCGCTGTAGTACTGTGGTGATTAAGTCGCTGACTTCTAGCACCAATATCAATATTGAGTCCCAGATCCCCGCTGTTTGCGTATTGCTTTGGGATATTTTTAACAAGTCCTTCTTTAGCGTTCAATTTCTTCTCATTAAATAAATCAAAGCGTTTTTGTCGCGCGATCAATTGGCTTAATGGGATAGCCTCTGATTCTGTTATGCTGTAGCTTTGCCTTGCAGAATCAAAAGCAATAACAAGTCCATACATCTGCGAGATAATATTGGCATCGATATAGAGATCCCAATCATCATGATAGACTATCGTTTTAAGATGATTACAATCATCATTATTGGCCCAATACTGCATCAAATTTTGACTTATATCGATCCGCCGTGTTTCGTCAATGAACCAACCTTCTGCACTTTTAGTCTCAATATCAACCTGAACTGGCAATAGTAACTGCTCTGCAAAAAATTCGAGTGGCAAGTAATAATTACCATTTAGGTGATAAACAAACATCTCCTCGCTTAATGGCATTTTCGCATACGAGATTTGTGTAACTAAGAAATTCTGCTCATCGATGGATCGATTGTCATATGATCTTGTTATACGTTTATTACATTGTAAGTCGCTAACTTGTTTGGCTATTTCAGTAGTAGCTAGCCCTTCTTTATTAGCTATCAAGGCTGATATGACGTTGTTTTTTGAGTACGGTACAGCGGAAGTATTTAGCTTTTCTGTGCTCAAAGCTGTAGGTAATTCAACTTTCGAGCTTATTGCTTGGTTTATTTTTTTCGCCTTGCTGTCCAGATTAGTTTTCGTTTTAGCCTTTAGCTTAGTTATAGACTTCCGTTTTACAGAGGTTTCTTGTTCAGTCAAAGGTGTTAAATAACTTGAATCACTTTTACTGTTCGACACAATAAGTGAGCTTTCATCTAACTTGCAGCCCGTTGCATTTGCATGACAAATCAGATCAATAACAAGTTCATGTTTGGAATAAGTTGAGAGTAAGTCCGAATAATCGTCATCACGGAGTTGAATCAGTGTCAATAGCGCCCTTTCATCATTTACATCAACGTTTTGGGGGCTAATTAGCGTAATCGACAATATCGCTGCTAATGTTAGCCAGCGACATAAAGAAAGGAGTTTTAAGAGAAGTTCCAAATTCACAAATACTAAAGTGCTAGCTTAACCTCGACACTTTTAGAATTATGGAGTTTATCATTTTCCGTGTAGCGAACAATTAACCTTGCGTTATGACTTACACTTTCGGTGATCGGCACAGAGAATGTTCTCTCAGAAAGCTCAGTATAAATAGTAACATTTTTTGAGGCACCAACTATGTCATTTGTATCTGCGTTAATAACTTCAATGTCACCGTAGGTACTTCTATTTCCGGCTCTTTTTAACGTCACTTGCAGAGCGTTACTACCAGCATCAAGTACACTATTACTAAGATTGAGTTCTGAATCTAAATCACCAACCCTTAATATAACCGGTACCGATATTTTTAGGTAAGCAGAAATACTGAGACTAAAAACATCAGATTCATCTGCGGCTGAATCTTTTTTCTCTGGTGCCAATGGAATTTGGTGGAATACAATGTAGCTACGGTATTCACCTTTTTCAATGGATTTTGGTAATCTGGCTGCTATACGTACTTTTACCGCTTGTTCAGGTTGAATATTGATCCTACGCGGTGAGTAACGGATATAGTTAGATATTGAAAAATCAACATCATCTTTATCTAACGTGACAAACTCTCCAGAATCCAACATCTGTTTATCTTCAAAATAGATGTTATAACGTGAATTTGCAGAACTTTTATTCACTAAAGAGAAAACTGCGCTACGATTCTTGAGGTTATCGAGTTCAACACGAGTAGGATTAACCAGCAAATTAGCTGATACTTGAAACGAAAAAAACACTGCAAAGCAGCCTAAAAATAGTTTATTCATGATATGCCCAGCTAATTGTGAGGATTAGCCTCATTATTGTTATTTGTTTAGCTTAGTTCGAGCTTAAAACTGTTAAGTCATCTTGTTATTTACAAAAGAATATTTTAATAAAAATAAGAAACTACATCCGCAGCCAGCTTCTTATTTTATGACTATCTCGAATCCAACTCTCTTAATAAGTTACAGAGACAGTATAATCTAACACTTGCACACCCGATGCTACAGTGCCACTAGCATCTACATCAACATTACCACCAACATTAAAGCTGACTTCACCCGAAGTTACAGCACCAATAGTCTCAGTAGCGTTAATAACTGATGGTGTAAAAGTAATACCATCAAGAGAAGTATCAGCACCAGAAACACTAACGTTTATAATTCCATCGGTACCAGTAACTCTAAATACACCAGCGGCTTGTGTTGCACCAGTCGCCAAACAAACTGTTCCAGTTGCTAGCGAAGCCGCCGTAAAACCACAAGATCCAGTAGTTCCGATATCTATATCACCCAAATTAAGTTGGGTCGTCTCAGAAATAACGATTGGCTTGATTAAATTAAAGTTAGCTTTACCGGTAAAGTCGCTTGCTCCGACCTGAGATGCAAGTAATACAGATGAGGCGATTAAAGATGAAAGGAGTATTTTTTTATTCATTATGTTGTTCCCATTGTAGCACAAGAAATTATCATTAATTTTAGGTAGAGCCTAAGCGCTTGTTTAGCCGCACTTTAATTAGCCCGAAACCAAAAGATAACAATTTCGTTACATTTAGCAACATGTTTTATACCCTGAAAACTCTAGTGCCGCTCAAAATGAATTTTTAAACGTTTATTACCCTTAAATAATCTGAGGTTTAGCGGTAGCGCTTTCAGATATTAAACACCAGCAATAACACACTGAAGCAGTGAAAGAACCCGCCGAGCGCACAAGCAGCAGCATAAAACCCTATTACAAGTTTATTAAACTACCCCAGCGTAATAGCAAAATGAAATAACAAATAACCAATAGCACTAAACCTTTAGTCTAACAAAACGTGATTTTTAACTGAAATAACAACTAAACGTAACGACTTATAATACATAACTACTACAAACTTAACCCCTGTAGATAATTCTATTGTTGTTGAAAACTGTTCAGGTTAACCTAGCTCTAAAAAAGGAGGAATATAATGTTGAGCCTCAAAAGAGTGATAGTCCTGTTAAACATACACTTGCTGCTGATAGCAGCCGTCTCCGCAACCAGTGAAGCTGCGATTACGATTACTGAGTTACAGCCAATCAAATACCCTTCCACCGTCAAAAACCAGAGTCAGTCGACAATTGTACTCGTCAATTGGAAAGGGAACCTTGGTAATGCGACAAACGCCACACTGCTCGACAATGATTACTATGAAGGCAGATACTTAGTCAGTTCAGACTCTAACCTCCCTATTACTATTGAGTTCTTTCAATTGGCTAATGAAAGTAAAGTGAACTTAAAAACACTCCGAGTAAGATACAAGAACAAAACTTATAAGAGTTTTCCAACTGTCGGCCTAGATAATCCAGGCGCAGATGGCGAGATTATAGCGATTGGAGCAAAAGTCGTAGCGGGGAAAAATGCCACTGCGGGTGATAAAAACCCACAATATATTCTGAGGATTGAGGAGCAACAGTAAAACGATTGCTCCTCTACTGAAACAAGGGCTTACTTGGCTTCAGGCTGAATAAGATTAAAGTGATTGTATGCACGTTGTGTCGCGATACGCCCACGGGGTGTCCTCTGTACAAAACCTTGTTGAATTAAGAAAGGCTCTAATACATCCTCAATGGTTTCACGCTCTTCACCAATAGCCGCTGCGAGGTTATCTAGCCCGACCGGGCCACCCATAAACTTATCAATAATGGCTAGTAGTAATTTTCGATCCATATAATCAAAGCCTTCGGCATCAACATCTAACATATCCAATGCTAACTCAGCGACGATTTTAGTCACCGCGCCGCTATGCTTCACTTCAGCAAAATCGCGAACTCGACGCAATAAACGGTTAGCAATCCTTGGGGTACCACGGGAACGTCTTGCGATTTCAATCGCGCCCTCGTCGTCTATCTCAAGTTCCATCACCTTTGCCGAGCGAATAACAATCGTCGACAGATCTTTAATGTTATAGAACTCTAGTCGCAGTGGAATACCAAATCGAGCCCGCAAAGGAGACGTTAATGAACCTGCACGGGTTGTGGCGCCGACCAGTGTAAAGGGCGGCAAGTCTAGCTTAATAGAACGAGCAGCAGGCCCTTCGCCTATCATAATGTCGAGTTGATAATCTTCCATTGCTGGATAGAGGATCTCTTCTACTACTGGGCTTAAACGGTGGATTTCATCAATAAATAACACATCATTTTCTTCAAGATTGGTTAATAATGCCGCCAAATCACCCGCTTTTTCTAAAACAGGCCCTGAGGTCGACTTAATATTAACGCCCATCTCATTCGCCACAATTATTGCCAGTGTTGTTTTACCTAGACCAGGAGGACCATATATAAGCATATGATCCAGCGCTTCGCCGCGTTTTTGCGCGGCTTCAATAAAAATCTTTAACTGTGCACGCGTGTCATCTTGGCCCGTATACTCATCCAATAATTTTGGACGCATGGCTCTATCGACCACTTCATCAGGCTCGATAACTTGCGGTTGTATTAGGCGATCAGCTTCAATCATAGGTTATCCTTAAAGCATCGACTTAAGCGCTAATTTGATCAGCGATTCGGAATCGATTCCATCAACAAATACCGCAGATACGGCTTTACTCGCTTGAGCAGGCTTGTAGCCAAGCGATAATAATGCAGCAATAGCATCTTCTTCGGCCGTATTGGCAACAACGGGGGCAGTATAATTGGACTGCAACATAAACTCTCTTTCTGAGCCAACCGAGGCTTCCATCAAACTTTTGAGTTTATCGCGCATCTCTACCAGTAAACGCTCGGCTGTTTTCTTACCGACGCCAGGAAGCTTAACTAAAGTGGCAATATCATCTCTTTCAACACAAGCAACAAACTCCGCTGCTGTCATACCGGAGAGAATCGTTAATGCCAGTTTAGGCCCAACACCATTGGTTTTAATCAATAAACGAAACAGTGCGCGCTCTTGCTTTGAGATAAAGCCGTATAAAAGCTGTGCGTCTTCTCTAACAACAAAGTGGGTAAAAACAACGGCTTCAGCACCCACTTCAGGTAACTCATAAAAGCTAGTCAGTGGCATCTGAATTTCGTAACCAACACCAGAAACATCAATAAGCACTTCAGGCGCTTGCTTTTCAACAAGTAAACCTCGTATCCGACCAATCATTTATATCTTCCGTATGTTCTAGAATTTGCTCTGCCGCCCATGGCTGCTAAGCTTTGATTTGTATGATAATGACACACCGCGACCCCTAATGCGTCAGCGGCATCAGCCTGTGGTGCACAGGGTAACTTTAATAGCTGCTGGATCATATGCTGCACTTGCGACTTTTGTGCCCGCCCTGTACCCACAACGGCACTTTTTATCTGAGTTGCACTGTATTCTGCAACCGGTAAATTTGCGGCGGTTGCTGCGACAATAGCAGCCCCACGAGCTTGGCCCAATTTCAATGCTGAATCAGCATTTTTAGCCATGAAAACTCGCTCAATGGCGAATTCATCAGGCTGGTACTGCCTGATAATTTCAGATAAACCATCAAAAATTTGCTTTAAGCGCAACGGTAATTCATCAGAGCTGGTTCTTATACAGCCGCTACCAACATAAACTTGTTGCCTGCCAACACAGTTGATGACGCCATAACCGGTGATCCTAGAGCCTGGGTCGACGCCTAAAATAATGGCCATAAGATCTATTCCAAGCCTGCCATCACTTCATCTGAAATATCAGCATTATGATAAACCTCTTGCACATCATCGTGATCTTCAAGGTTATCGATTAATCGCAAAAACTTAGGGGCTGTACTGGCATCTAATTCAGCTTTAGTTGACGGTAACATTGTCACTTCAGCATTAACAGCCTCAAGCCCTGCTGCATCTAATGCATCTTTAACTGCGCCAAAATCTTCTGGAGTGGTAAACACATCGATAGCGTTATCTTCATGTGCTACAACGTCATCCGCGCCAGCCTCTAACGCCGCATCCATCACCGTATCTTCATCTACGTTTTGATAAGAAATTATGCCTTTTTTATCAAAAAGGTAGGCAACAGAGCCGTCAGTACCTAGGTTACCGCCTGATTTGCTAAAAGCGTTTCTTACGCCAGACACTGTGCGATTTTTATTATCAGTCATGGTTTCAACTAAAACTGCCGTTCCACCAGGGCCATAACCTTCATAGATAATGGTCTCTAGTACTTGGCCGTCGAGTTCACCCGCACCACGTTTAATCGCACGTTCTACCGTGTCACGGGTCATATTGTTTGACAGTGATTTATCGATGGCAGCACGAAGTCTTGGGTTGGAATCAGGATCTGAACCACCTTCTCTAGCAGCAACAGTAAGCTCACGAATAAACTTAGTAAAAAGCTTACCACGCTTAGCATCTTGCGCGGCTTTACGGTGCTTAATATTATCCCACTTACTATGACCTGCCATGTTTATCTCCTACATTCGACACTTAAGTAAACCACTTTGTATTTATGTGGTTTACCAAAATTGTCCGAAAAAAAAGCCGAGTCTTAACTCGGCTCTTATTACTTGTTGTTATTCGCCGTCTTTCACTTCAGGCTCTATAACACTGACCCCAAGTTCAACTAACTGCACTGGATTGGCAAACCCTGGTGCATTGGTAAGCGGACAGGCTGCCGTCGTTGTTTTAGGGAAAGCCATCACATCACGAATTGAACTTGCGCCCGTCATTAGCATGATAATACGGTCTAAACCAAACGCGAGTCCCGCATGAGGTGGCGTACCGTAGCGAAGCGCCTCTAATAAGAAACCAAACTTTTCGTTTGCTTCTTCATCGTTAATGCCCAGTATTCTAAACACCGCTGATTGCATTTCACTATTATGGATACGTACTGAACCACCACCCAGCTCACAACCATTTAATACCATATCATAAGCATCTGAAATGGCGGCGGTTGGATTAGCTTCTAGTTCTGCTGGTGTCATATTGCTAGGCGCGGTAAATGGGTGGTGCATAGCGTGCAAACCACCATCTGAAGTACGCTCGAACATTGGGAAATCAACAACCCAAAGTGGCTTCCAGTCACCTTTAAGCAGGTCAAAATCTTCACCTGCTTTAAGACGTAGTGCACCCATCGCTTCAGCAACAACGTTGGCTTTATCAGCACCAAATAAAATAACATCACCAGTTTGTGCACCAGTACGCTCAAGTAACGCTTTAACCACATCTTCAGTTAAGAACTTAAGCACTGGAGATTGAATCCCTTCCATGCCTTTATCAAGATCATTAACTTTCATCCATGCTAAGCCTTTAGCACCATAAATAGTGACATACTTGGCGTATTCATCAAGTTGCTTACGCGATAGTTTAGCGCCACCTGGAATGCTGAGCACGGCAACGCGCCCTTCAGGGTCGTTTGCAGGACCATTAAATACTGCGAACTCGACTTCTTTTACTAGATCAGCAATGTCAATTAGCTCAAGTGGGTTACGAAGATCTGGCTTATCAGAGCCATAACGACGCATCGCTTCAGCAAATGTCATTCTTGGGAACTCACCAAGATCAACATTTAGCAGCTCTTTAAATAGACCACGAGTCATCTCTTCTGTCTTAGCCATAACCTGCTCAGAGGTCATGAAAGAGGTTTCGATATCTATTTGGGTGAATTCTGGCTGGCGGTCAGCACGCAAATCTTCGTCACGGAAACACTTTACGATTTGGTAGTAACGGTCAAAACCAGACATCATCAACAACTGCTTAAATAGCTGTGGAGACTGCGGTAGCGCAAAAAACTGACCTTTATAAGTACGGCTTGGCACTAAGTAATCGCGGGCACCTTCTGGTGTGGCTTTGGTCAAAATAGGCGTTTCGATGTCTAGGAAGCCGTTGCCATCAAGAAAACGTCTTACGGCACTGGTCACTTTTGAACGGAAAACAATACGGTCAGCCATTTCTGGACGACGCAGATCCAAATAGCGATATTTCAGACGCTGCTCTTCAGTGTTGTGCTGGTTCTTGTCCATGTTAATTGGTAGCGGCGCAGAACTATTTAATATTGTGAGTTCAAGACCAAGAATTTCAATTTCACCCGTTCGCATATCAGCGTTGACTTGGCTGTCTGGTCTTGCTCTTACAAGGCCTTTAATTTGAACACAGAACTCACTACGCAAGCTGCTTGCAACTTCAAACACTTCAGGAAGGTCTGGATCATAGACAACTTGAACAATCCCTTCTCTATCACGCATGTCGAGAAAAACTACGCCGCCTAAATCTCGGCTACGATTAACCCAACCCACTAGGGTTACTTCTTGACCAACGTGAGACTTATTAACGTCTCCACAATAATGACTGCGCATTTAGCTCTTTCCTTTATTCCGCAAAACGATGTTTGAGGTTCTGGTTCAAAACAAGACAAAAGCGGCATTATAGAGGTATATTGCCGTTTTCGAAATAACTTATCGACTAGTCGGTTAAGGATCAGTCAATTTCAAATAAAAATGAATAGATTTAACCCGACGTTACTGCCGCTGTGAATTTCTTGATGATTTTCCACCCGCATTTTTAGCACGATACATATGAGTATCAGCCGTTTTGAGCAGAGTATCGACACTGTCTCCATCTGCAGGGTATATCGCTATTCCCATACTCGCAGAAGCAGACAAGCTTAAATCATCGATAATGAACGATTTAGCTAAACATTGCAGTAGCAACTCAGCAACATTGGCAATCGCAGCCATCGACTCTAGCAGGTTAAGAATAACAATAAATTCATCACCGCCTAATCGGCCTACAGTATCAGAGCGCCTGACTGAAGCGGCCAATGCAGCACTCACTGCAACAAGGTAGTCATCACCAACATGGTGGCCATGTGCATAATTAATGGCTTTAAAACCATCGAGATCAATAAAAATAACCGCAAACTGTAACATTTCACGACTATGGATTAATATCGCTTGCTCTACTTTCCTCAATCATTGAGCGATTAGAAAGCTTGGTTAAACTATCGTGCTTGGCAAACTGTGCCATTTTATTTTCTGCTTTAACCCTTAAGGCAACCTCTTTCCTTAGACGTCTATTTGCTAATAACGCCATAACAACGAGGATAGCTAAAGCACTGAATACGAGAATACTAACTCGTAGCCTATTTTCGAAATCTTCACGACCAAACTCAATGGTTTGCGATACCCATTTATGATGAATTTCTTGCTGTTGCTCCCGGTCAATAGTAGAAATTACGCCATTGATGTAGGGTAATAAAGACTGCTTACTCTTGTTAATGCCAATATGGCTTCGCTGTTCAGCAAAGTCGACTAACATAGACATTTTTAAGTTAGAAAAATGGCCTTTTTTAAGGCCTGAGCTTAGATTCATTACTTTATCAATAAAGACATCCGCTTTGCCCTCTTCGACAGAATTAAGTCCAGCATGACTATTAGGAACCAGCACCAACTTTAAGGTCGGACACTCTCGCATAAGATCTGCAACGATGTGATAACCTTCAACAACGGCGAGTCGCAGCCCATTGAGTTCCGATAAACTAAATATATTAACGCTGTCTAACGAGGTCACAACGCCCCAAGGAGAGGGCCAATACGGAACGGAAAAAACCAAGTCATTTTCACGTTCAGCAGTTGCCGCAATACTGCCAGACATATCAATATCGCCTTTTAACAAAGCATCAAGCAGTGCTTGCCAATCACCAAATTCAATGTATTCGAATTTTAAGCCCAGTTCGCTGCCAATGATGCTAAAGATTTCGCTGTTAACCCCTGCGTATTGCCCTTGCGTATTTTGATACTCCATAGGCGCCCAGTTATTAACAAAGCCTACTTTAATCTTCCCTAGGCTTTTTATCATGCCACGCTGCTGAGCGTTTAATAGTAATAGCTCTTTCGTTGCAGAATAGATCCGATCTTGTGGGTTTAAAATCCACTTGGCTTCAATTGCAGCCAATTCTGCCGATGTCATTGAGTTAAAACCTGTCGCAATGCGTTCAGAGAATCCGAGGTCATTGCCTCGATTTAGCGCATACAAGTCAGTTTTAAAATGCAGTATAGGAAATGGATAAAAATCCTCCCATCGCTGTTTCAACAACAAGTAATGTTGAGTCCAAGCTGATGCAGCGACAAAACCGTCAATTTCACCAGACTCGGTCGCTTCAATCATATCCTCTACATTTGAAAGGTAGCGAAAATCAGAATCAGGTAACACTTCTATTAACTCACTTAAATAGGGCGAAGTGGGTGCAACTGCAAATACCTTGTCCTTCATCTCAGCGAGTGTCTTATACTGTTTTTTAAAGGTAAATAACCTACTGTTAACTTGATAAATAAGATGCGCCCGATTGAGCCCAGATCTCATCGATTCACTTTCTGGATAACCCAGCTGCACGTCCGCAGTGCCTCTTTTGACATTATCTATAGCTTGCTTCATATCACCCGAGATAAACCTTACGGGCAACCCCGTTTTATCCGACCACAGTTTCCAAATATCAACCAGCAGTCCATGTGGTAAGCCATTAGGGCCCAGATCAGCATAAGGCTCGACACCAGTTTGCATAGCGATGATCACTTCATTTTGACCACGTTGGATCCCCAACCACTTTCGCTTAATCCCATTCAGCTCAGCTTGGTTTATTTGGTTAAACCCCTGCATAATACTGTGCAATATAGAGGCGTCTCCCTTCTTAACCACAGGGTAGAAAGATAACTCATCTAGCGCTATTCGACTCTTAAACGGAAATGACATCAGCATTTCTTGGCTAACCTGACTCTCTCGTAGGTAACCCTCTAACCCAACAAAAACATAAATTTCGTTGGCTTTTACCGCCTCAATAAGCTGCTTACGGTTGTCATAATAAGCAAACGACACATTAGTTAGTTTTTGCTGCAATAATTCGATATGTGCAGCCCCCTTAACAACCCCGATTCTATATGGGCTCATCTGTGAGAGCTCTTTTGCGTTAGCGAGGGCTTTATTGATGTAGAGGTAGCTTTGGACTTTACTAATCGATTGTTCAAAATCAAAAGTGTTACGCCGAGATAAGGTATTAGCCATCCCCATGTGGATATCGGTTAAACCATTTTCGACATCTTTCAAAGACTGCTGCCAATTTGCAGGTTTAAATTCAATCTGGCGTTGGTTCGTCTTCGCCCATAACAACCAATAATCAACCAGTAAACCGCTTGCAACGCCATTTTCATCAACAAATTGAAATGGGTAAGAATCGTTACTCATCGATATCAACAATGGTCTGTTGTTATCATATTGAGCCGAAAACACTGGGTAGGTATAAAAGAGTGATAAAACAATCAGCAACACGTAAGCGTTATATTTCAATTACAATCCCTATAAAAGGTCAAACATCTGTAAATAATTTGTATTAATAAGGCTATTAGACAAAATTTTATGAGGAATTTCCAGTACTAGTCTTGCTGGTAACGGATATGTTTAGCTAGAATAAAGAGTTGAACTCCCACTATTTGATCACATGAAATCTTCACAAGACGACTTATACGCGAAACCTTACCAACAAGTCAGCGACTTTCAGTTCGATAATAAAGTTGCTGGAGTGTTTAATGATATGATCCGTCGTTCGGTACCGGGCTATGGACAAATCATTAATACTATTGGAGATTTAGCACAAAAATATGCAACTCCAAACAGCAAAATATATGATCTTGGCTGTTCATTAGGCGCCGCGACCTTAAGTGTACGTCGCCGAGTAGAGGGCCGTAATTGCCAGATTATCGCCGTTGATAATAGTGAATCTATGGTTGAGCGCTGTAAAGAGAACTTGTCAGCCTACGTCAGTGAAACACCTGTTAAGTTAGTTTGTGGTGATATCCGTGATATTGAAATTGAAAATGCATCTTTAGTGATCCTCAATTTTACCATGCAATTTTTAGCGCCTGAACATAGACAAAGTTTACTCAAAAAAATCTACGATGGTTTACTGCCTGGCGGTTTATTGGTGCTTTCAGAGAAACTTTATTTCGAGCAAGACCAAATACAATCGACATTAGATGATTTACATCTCGATTTCAAAAGGGCAAATGGTTACAGTGAGTTAGAGATCAGCCAAAAAAGAAGCTCACTCGAGCACGTCATGAAGCCTGACACGCTTCAACAACATGAATTACGAATAAAGCAGCAGGGATTTAGCCAATTTAGTGTTTGGTTCCAATGTTTTAACTTTGCATCTATGGTGGCAATTAAGTGATAAGTTTCAGTTCTTTTTATAAACAAATTTCAGACTCTAGCTTACAGCATTGGCTAGAAACGCTACCGGCTATTTTAGGCCAGTGGCAGCGTGAGCATAAACATGGTTCGCTACCTAAATGGGAAAAAGTACTTAATAAATTACATTACCCACAGCCCGACACTGTCGACTTTAAAACCAGTGTTACCATAGGTTCTGGTAAGCAACTCAGTGCAGGTGAACGCGAAAAACTCGAAAACTTGCTCGCTATATTCAAGCCTTGGCGTAAAGGCCCCTACTCTATTCATGGTGTTGAAATAGACACCGAATGGCGTTCAGATTGGAAATGGGAGCGCATTGCGCCACATATTTCCCCTTTAGCAAACCGCACAGTACTTGATGTAGGCTGTGGCAGTGGTTATCACATGTGGCGCATGCTTGGAGATGGCGCGAAGCATGTTGTAGGGATCGATCCATCACCAATGTTCATGTGCCAGTTTGAAGCCGTAAAAAGAATCGCCGGTAATGAGCACCCTATTCACTTCCTACCTTTAGGTATTGAAGAGTTACCGCCACTTGACGCATTTGACACCGTTTTCTCGATGGGGGTGCTTTACCATCGCCGTTCTCCGATAGACCATCTCATTCAGCTGAGAGATCAATTAAGAACTGGTGGTGAACTCGTTTTAGAAACCTTGGTCATAGACGGTGACGAGAATACTGTTCTAGTACCTGAAGATCGCTATGGAAAAATGAATAATGTGTGGTTCTTGCCCTCTGTAAAAGCCTTGATGTTATGGCTTAAAAAGAGTGACTTTATCGACATCCGCTGTGTAGATGTTGATGTCACCTCTCTAGCAGAACAGAGAAGTACTCATTGGATGCCTAATGAGTCATTAGTTGATTATTTAGATCCTAATGATGTTAGCCTTACCGTTGAAGGTTATCCCGCTCCAAAGAGAGCAACTATAATCGCAACCAAGAACCAACCAAATAAAGATTTAATCTAGCCGATAGTAATGGGAAGCACTATGTTTAAGCAGATAATTTGTATCGCCGCCATCGCAACCGTAATCACTGGTTGTGCATCAACTAAAGATGCAAACAAACCCGTACCTGTTGATGCAACTGTGCTAGAAGCCAGTTTGAACCAACAGCAAGTTAATATTGTTAATGCCATCGACTCTTGCAAAGAGACACAAACTGCAAGCATGACAACGTTATCAGCTCAATTAGAGCAACTCAACGCACAAGTTGCTAGTTTAAACAAAAAAGACAAAGCAGCCGTAGTCCCTGTTATCACTCCTGCGCAATGCCCTCCTTCTCCACTAAAAGGTAAATTTATTTTAGGCGCGGTTGAAAATGTTTTTGTTGATGAACTAAAAGCCAGCTTTAACACCCGTATCGACACCGGCGCAGAGTCGTCGTCACTCGACGCTCACAATATTATTTTGTTTGAACGTGATGGTAACCAATGGGTGCGCTTCGACGTATTTACCAACGGTGCTAAACAGCCAGCACAAACATTTGAATCGAAGGTCGAACGCTTTGTAAGAATCAAAGAAGCCGATGATAAGACTGATAGGCGTCCAGTTATCCATGCTCATCTAGAGATAGGTAAATATAAAGCGGAAACAGACCTTAACCTCACAGATCGTAGCCATTTAGAATTCCCTTTATTACTGGGAAGAAAGTTTATGCAAGACATCGCCGTGGTAGATGTAGGCCAGACCTTCATTCACGGAAAGAAGAAAGGCGGTCGTGCATCGTCTGCTTCTAAATAATAGGAACTAATAATAATGCATTCAAGAAAGCCTTTTTATATTTTGGTTGCTCTGCTCTTTATTGCAGGGATCTCTGCAAGCGTTTATCGCGGCATTGAGCATAGCGTGCCATTTTTACCTGGCAAGCAAGTGCAAAGCTGGGCAGTAGACGCTAAAGTCAGCTTCCAAGGTACGACTGAACCTGCTGAAGTCTCTTTCTCTTTACCGGAAGATCCTGCTTATGAGATCTTAGTCGAAAACGCCACTTCACCAGGTTATGGTTTGACGATTACTAACAATAAAGTAGACCGCCGAGCGATATGGTCTATCCGAAGTGCTACAGGCCGCCAAGATCTATATTATAAAGTCACCTTGATCCCAACAGGGCAAACACAATTACTCACTGATGTTGAGCCAGAAGCGCCAACTGCATACATATGGCCTGCGACAGAAAGCGCAGCGGCAGCACAGGCAGCGGAAGAAGTTTGGGCAAAAAGTGCAACCAACCTATCATTCGCACAACAACTCAATAAAGATCTCAATGCAGATGAACGTAGCCAAAATATTGAGCTTCTGCTAGCAGGCAACTCACCAAGTAAGTTGTTTATTAGAATGCTGCACAGTAAAGGCATTCCAGCTCAAGAAGTCAGTGGTTTATTCCTCGAAGATCAACGTCGTAGACAACAGCTGTCAACATTTGTTGAAGTCTATAATGACGGCGAATGGCACCTATTTAACCCTGAAAATGGTACTCAAGGTCGTCCAGATGATCTATTACTTTGGGATCGCTCAGGTAAGTCAGTACTCGACGTCATTGGTGGAGTGAACTCTCAAGTTAACTTCTCCATGTTGCAAGATACACGCTCAGCGCTCGCTACCGCGATCGATGTAATGAAAAATGACAATGCCTTAGACTTTTCATTGTATCAACTGCCACTTGAAGAGCAGAGCCTATTTAAGGGTATTTTGCTGATCCCAATCGGTGTTTTGATGGTGGTATTCTTACGAGTACTTATCGGTATCAAAACCTCAGGTACCTTTATGCCTGTGCTTATTGCGTTGGCGTTTATACAAACAACTCTTTTTACTGGCCTAATAGGCTTCTTGTTGATTGTAGCCTTCGGTCTAATGATCCGCTCATATCTATCTGAGCTTAACCTATTGCTCATATCCAGGATCTCGGCGGTAATTATCGTGGTTATCGGCATTATTGGGTTGTTTACCCTACTCTCTTACAAATTTGGCTTAAGCGAAGGGCTAACAATTACCTTCTTCCCAATGATCATCTTAGCTTGGACAATTGAAAGAATGTCTATCCTGTGGGAAGAGGAAGGTGCTAAGGAAGTCGTTATCCAAGGCGGTGGCAGCCTATTCGTAGCAACATTGGCATACCTAGCAATGAGTGCGACTTGGGTACAGCATTGGGTGTTTAACTTCTTAGGGATCCACCTAGTCATTTTGGCTCTCGTACTATTGATGGGTCAATATACTGGTTACCGCTTGCTTGAGCTAAAACGCTTTAAGCCTCTGGCTGGAGAATAATATGTTTCTCGCAACCCCTTCAGCGCTTGCCCGCGGCGGTATTTTGGGTATGAACAAACGTAATATCGACTATATTGGCCGATATAACCCACGTAAGTTCTATAAACGAGTCGATGATAAGCTAACAACCAAACAGTTAGCCCTTGCCAATGATATTGCCGTACCCGATCTTATCGGTACGGTTATTGAGCAGCATGAAATTGGTGAGATACCAGCAATGGTTAATGACAAAGATGGTTTTGTCATTAAGCCTTCAAAAGGCTCTGGTGGTAAAGGGATCTTAGTTGTCACGAAAGTAGAAAATGGCCGTTATTACAAGCCAAATGGCCAAGAAGTAACCCCTTCTGAAGTTTACCGCCATGTCTCTAACGTGCTCAGTGGGCTGTTCTCTTTAGGTGGCAACCCAGATGTCGCCATTGTAGAGGGGCTTATACAGTTTGATCCTGTATTCGATGGCTATTCCTATGAAGGAGTGCCTGACATTCGACTTATTGTCTTTAAAGGTTTCCCTATTATGGGGATGATCCGCCTATCCACTGCCGCATCAGACGGTAAAGCGAATCTACACCAAGGGGCTGTTGGAGTGGGCGTTGATATCGCTACAGGTAAAGGATTGCATGCAGTGCAATTTGATACACCGATAGACTTACATCCCGACACTCAAAAAGAGCTGACAGCGATTCAAGTTCCACAATGGGACACATTGTTACATACGGCATCTAAAGCCTATGAAATGTCAGAGCTTGGTTATTTGGGTACCGATATGGTACTCGACAAATATAAAGGGCCCTTATTACTTGAGCTAAATGCTCGACCAGGCTTGGCGATTCAAATCGCCAACGGTCGTGGAATTTTAGGTAATTTGCGCCATGTTGAGCAGATGAAAAACCATAATATGTCAGTTGAAGAACGCGTGGCATATGCAAAAATACATTTTAGTGCTACCCGCTAAATTGAAAAAACACCTTGTAGGACTGTTTATAGTCCTTACAAGTTTGGTCAATACGGCAGCTAACGCTGCCGTATCTCCAATCCCACTCTTAGTGGAGCAATGTCTTCGCTTCGACTTTCCAACGCTAGCCATTGACCCAAGCTTAGATAGTAAAAGCAATGCGATAACCCTTGAACGACAGCTTATTGGCTTTTTCAATATCAATGACCGCATTAAGTATTATCGCCATTTCCCGCTCTCTTATGCAGATAGGGAACTGCTACTGCAGTGCCAACTCTACCTTGCAGATGAACTGGCACTTTACTTAGACTCAGTCCCATTCCAATCGATACAGTTTAGCCTTGCTAAAAACCAACAACCACAGATGAGTGCACTGCTAACACGGATAAATCACTTATCAAAGAGCAGTATGTCCCCGAAACTAAAAGCACAACTGCATACAGCTCAAGCCGCCTTTAAACAAGAGATAAGCACACAAGCACTCAGCTTAAATATTGCCGACTCAAGTTGCCAAATTTCGAAGCCTAACACCGAGTCAGTAGTCAAAAATTTTAACGGTTCATTGGCCAGTTACTTGATTAATCAGGCCGATGAGCAATGTAGAAAACGAGTCTGGCAAGCATACCAATCCCGAGCTTCTGGCAAGAATAAGCTCGCGTTAGCCACTATTGAGCAGCTTAGACAACAACAAGCTACGCAGGCAGGTTTTGCTAGTTACAGTGAATACCTATTACAGAGACAGATGCTGCACTCTTCAGAGTTAGTTGAGCAGTTTTTACGCACTCAAACTGATAATATTGCTATTGCTCCTTGGAATATCGGCAGCGAACTTGCCAATGCTTCTCCGACTAAAGTCAGCAGCATAGATTCTACCAGTTGGCTGGTTATGGTCGAAAATGAGTTGCAGGCCCTAGAAGTTCGTTTCGATTGGATTAACAACAAAACAATACGGCTATGGCATAGAAACCGCCTTCTAGGCGACATTTATTTATCTGAAAGTAAAAAAGTTACGGTAAAACCAATAAGACAGCTGGTGGTTGGACAACAATTTGGCCAAATTGAGTTGTCATTCCCTACCGAGCTTGCTAAATATCAGCAGCAAAAACAAGCGATAAAAGCTATCTCAACCGCAATCACAAAGTTAGCTAAAGGGCAGCAATTTTACTTACTCAATACCATAAGCGAAACAGACGATAGCAGTAACTTGGATGCGCTATGGTTAGAAAACTGGCTAGCAGATAGAATGCTTCCACTGGTAAAAGACGGCTCTCGTGAAGCCGTTTTACAACTATACTCAGAACAACTTAATGTTTTTAGAGCTAAAATTGCGCTAAACCTATATAGAGCGCATCAACAAAAAAATTCATTTGATCCTCATCAGCAATTTTATCTTAGTTTTGGTAAATACTGGGATAAGACCGCAGATGCACCTTACACATTTAGCGCTATTGTTTACCAGGGACCGCTTTACTACCAAAAGTTATGGCAACAGAAAGTTGCAGAGTATATTTACCAGTCCACCAAAAACTGCCAAGACCAAGCTGCCGTTTTTGATACGTTAGTTGTTAATGAGGCATCAAATAGCATTGAAACAGTTCTAACAATGCTTTTAGGTTTACCCATTAACGCCGATTCACTTATAAAAAGGATTCAACATGGCTTCGATGCTCAGAATAAGCACACTAGCAGCTGCACTTTTTTGCGCCAGTAGTATTGCTGCGCCAACAGTCACTGAAGCAGAAAGCGCTGAAGTCTATCATGCTATAAAAGCTAATCTTGAAAAGCACCTGTTTGAGCTACCGCCACGTATTCAAGGTCATTATGGTATTCGGCAATACCGTATGACTGGCGATGTAAAATACGCTAACGCCGCCCTAGTCGACCTTTATGCCGTTACTGAGGCACAAGCTTTTTACGCTTGTAATCTGGATAAGAAAGATTTTATTAGCAATGAAGCTAATAAGGCTATCTCTGTATTAGGAAAAGGTCCTCGTGCCAAAGCACGTAAAAAAGCATTAAAGCCATTTCCTGAGTTTATTTTCTATACCGATGTGTTATTACGTTACTCCAGTCGCATTGATGAATTTGATTTAACCGGTCCTTGTCATGAGCAACTAATTGAAACGCTAAAAAAAGCTGATTTGAAAACTGGCCTAACAGATAAAGCCATGATTGAAACTTGGGCAGCTCAGTTGATTAACTATGTTTACTGGGCTAAGCAAATTGGCGTAGGTGATTACTTAGCAGATTATAAAAAAGCCTTCATTGATGTTTATCCTGATAGCAAAGACAGTGAGTTAGATAAAAAGCAATACCGAAACAAACTCTACGGTATGACTCATTTTATATTCGCAGCCAGTGAGTATTACCAACATAATGTTGATGCTAAAGAGTTCGCCTGGATATTAGATCATTTTGAACAAAATATTGATCGGATTTTAAAAGATGCCACAGATGACATTATTGCTGAGGTCGGTATTAGCTTTCTGCTAGCTGGCCAAGCAGATAACCCGGTGGTGGCCAAAACTCAGCAGCATATCGTCAACGCATTCGACAAGAAAGAGCAGATCATCCCCTCACCGCGCGGTAATCCAGATCTCGTCATGGGTGAACATCGAAACGTGTTAGCAATGATGTTGTTAGATTGGCCTGAGAAACTTCACCGAGGCCCTCACCTTGCAGAGTTAAAAGCAACCAAGAAGTACCTGCCAAAACAGGTGAAAGCTAAGTAATGGACAGAGCAAAATCAACATTAGAGCAGTGGCGAATTATACAAGCTGTAGTCGATTATGGCGGCTATGCCCAAGCAGCAGAAAAGTTGAACAAAAGCCAATCTTCACTTAATCATGCTGTCGCTAAGCTTCAATTTCAGTTAGGTGTGCAGCTACTTGAGGTCAAAGGCCGAAAAGCTTACCTCACAGAATGCGGAGAAGTGTTGCTTCGTCGTTCTCGGCATATAACCCAATCTGTTTCTGAATTAGAGTTGTTGGCCAATAACTTGGAAACAGGCTGGGAGCCGTCACTAACAATCGCCCGAGAGATCATCTATCCGATGGATGATCTCGTTGATGTACTCAGCCAGTTCTACCCCGTTAGCCGTGGTACAAGAGTCACCGTGCTCGATACCGTTTTAACAGGCACTGCTGAGCTCATCAATAATGAATCGGTAGATATTGCTATTTGCGGGGGGCCACCGCCTAAGGGATATTTAGCTGAGCCCTTAGTGGATATCAATTTTAGTCTTGTTTGCCACTCTAACCATCCATTAGCTCAGCACGATGTCATTGAAGAAGATCAAACGCTTGCCCAGCATTTGCAGCTTGTGATTAAAGATACCTCTCAAGGTCCTAATACAGATCTAGGCTGGCTTAAGGCTGAGCAGCGCTGGACTGTTGCAAATTTTCACGAAGCCATTGTGATTTTAAAAAAGGGCTTAGGTTTTTGCTGGGTGCCAGAGACATTAGTGAAAAGTGCAATTGAAAGTGGTGAGTTGAAAAAACTCAACTTGAAGGGGTCAACTAAACGCAAAGCCACACTTAGCTTAGTGATCCCCAACCGTGATAAGCAAGGACCAGCAAGTGAAGAGATAGAGCGGTTATTTAAAAGTCATCACCAAGTTGAAACCACTTAGCCAAGATCAAAACGCTCGCAAGAGCGTTTTCTATTCCTAGACTTTGATGTTAATTATAGTGCCAATCATCTCTGAGGAAGCTTCAATGACTTCAACCGATGCTTCGGCATGATTGACAGCCTGAGTGGCATTGATAAGCGCGGTATTTATATCTGCGCTACTATCGCCAACACTTGCACTTGTTGTCGCTACAGCGGACTGACTTGAACTAGCAACATCCACAGTTGCTTGGGTTAAATCAGACTGCGCACTTTGAAAGCCATTGTGTCCTGAAATAATACTAGGAGGTATTTGCATAACAGCGCTCAATTGGAATAAGTACTTAGATTATCAAGTAACGTATTAAAAATGTACAGTGATTCTCAACATAATTAACGGTTGCAATAAGTTAACCAACTATACTCATATAGACATTCATCGACGTTAACAGTGCTTTATGACTAGATCTCAAATTGTAGTAACTTATACCAATTGCAT
>NZ_JBFRMK010000161.1:40449-47797 GCF_041470405.1 Shewanella sp. 10N.286.45.A1 | reverse complement strand
CAAATATACCTTTAACATTTAAATAAAAATTAGATCTACGCTATAAAACCCAGATTGAAAACAAAATAATAGCAATAAAATCAACAGTGTATAAATACAATGCCTAAAATCAAATTTATATAAACCTGCATTAACCATCAAGCACTAAATAAAGATCTCGATCACGTATAAATTATTTTTAAATTTAAAATCACAACTTCATAAATACCTATTTAGTAATAGCTGTACATTCGAACTACAATTTCCCTGCAAAATAATTAACAAAAAACACTAAACCGTAAAATAATTAACCGTAAGGCTAAGATGATGAACAAATGTATTATCACTAAGTTACTCTGTGTGATATTCACTTTCGCTTGCTTATCCCTGCCAGTTCAGGCGACCGCTTGGAGTCAACTCACTGGTGAACAACTGGAGCAGCAACTGACGGAGAAATTTGCTGAGGGTAATTACTCTAAAAAAGGCGCTGACTCCTGCCTAATGTGCCATAAAAAAAATCCCACTGTGATGGCTATTTTTGATGGCGTGCACGGCAATTCAAGCCAAGTAAATTCGCCAATGGCAGGTCTTCAGTGCGAAGCGTGCCATGGTCCACTAGGCAAACACAATAAGGCTGGCAAGGAGCCGATGATAACCTTTGGCAAAGAGAGTAAGTTGCCAGCTCAAACCCAAAACAGTGTCTGCCTTGGCTGTCATAACAACCCAGAGCAGATGGCATGGCACAGTAGCAGCCACAACCTAGACCAAGTCGCCTGCAGCGATTGCCACAGTATCCATACTGATAAAGATCCGGTAATGGACCCACTCACGGTCAATGACAGCTGCACCTCTTGCCACTCCCAGCAAAAATCAGCCATCAACAAGCGTTCATCTCATCCATTGAAATGGGATCGAATGACCTGTGTCGATTGCCACAACCCTCATGGGTCTTTGAGTGAAAGCGCACTTAACCACAACACAATCAATGACACCTGTTACAGCTGTCACAGCGAAAAACGCGGGCCAGTTCTATGGGAACACGCGCCGGTGACTGAAAACTGTGCAAATTGTCATAACCCTCACGGCAGCGTGAATGAAGCCATGTTGACTTACCGTGCACCTCAGCTGTGCCAACAATGCCATATGGATGACGGCCATGCCAGCCGTGTCGTACAACAAGGCGGAACAGATGCCTTTGGCGGCGGTAAGAGCTGTCTCAATTGCCATAGCCAGATCCATGGTTCTAACCACCCCGCTGGCAGTAAGCTGCAGCGCTAATCAGGAGTCATTAAAATGAGATTCAAATTAAACCTGATCACATTATCATTTCTCGCAATATCGAGCGTGGTAACAGCCTCGGCAATGGCAGCGGACTTTGGTGTTAACAAGGCTAACACTAGCACTGTTAAGCAGAACAAATTCCAATGTAAACGTTGCCCTAAAGTGGATGGCTATAGCGGCACAATAGGTGTCAATGCCGCTTATATCGACAGCGATGACATTCACTCTGGCAACGCATTCGGTACCGATAAAGATGGCGCTAACGCCAGTGTCGATGCCGATCTTAAGTATCAAAATGATGCTGGCTATAAGGCGCTGTTTCAGGCTCACCGACTCGGCCTTGATAATAGCTTTGCTCATCTAACTGCTGGTAAGTCTGGCCTGTATACAGTAACAGCAGATTATCAACGCCTAACCAGCTATCAATCCGGCGATGCACTCAGTCAGCTTTGGTACAAAGATGATCTGTTAACCCCGAGCGTGCACACTCAGACCCAACAGCGCTCCCTGCAGAGAAACAAAGCTGGCTTGGGTCTGAGTTATGGCCGAAATTTTTATAAGGCTTATGTACGTTATGACCATGAACAAAAAACTGGAAATATAAGCAGCAGTATTGTCACGCCACGTCCGGTTAATTTTGGTCAGCCTATCGATGCCAATACAGATAATCTCACCGCAGGGTTGTCACTATCTGGTGAGCAGTGGGTGACTGATCTCAACTACTTCGTTAGCCAGTACCAAAACGATATTGGCGCCTTAAGTCTGCCCTACCTTTATGACGTCTTTGCTGCGACCCCAGACAATCAGGCGCATCGACTTAGCCTCTCTGGCCAATACCAACTAGGCCGCACCGTCATAAGCGGTCGTCTAGCGTCGGGAAAAATGATCCAAGATGATGATCTGATTCAGATGTCTGGCAACCCGCTACAGAACTGGGATGGTGAGGTCGAAACCTTAGATGGTAAGTTCGCTGTCACCTCGCTTGTGAGCAACAAGTTCAGACTCGGTGGCAGTGTTGATTACAGCAAGCGTGACAACAAAGGTTCGGTATGGGAGTTTGCGCAATTTGAAGTCAACGGCATCACGGGCGCATTTAAGCAAAATGTACCGTTAGATACCGAGCGTCGTGGGCTTAAGGTTAATGCCAGTTACCGCATAAACAGCGACTATCGCCTGCAAGCTGGCTACGATCGTAAAGAGATGGAACGTAGTTATGGCGACCGCGAGCAAACCAATGACAATGCAATCTGGGCGAAGCTAAATATCCGTGCGCTGGATAACCTCAAACTTAAATTTAAGGCTACTTTAGATAACCGCAGCGGCAGTGAATATCAAACTAACGAGCTAACGTCATCAGAAACCAACCCATTGCTCAGAAAATATTATCTAGCAGATAGAGAGCGCACCGCCTTCGAAGCTAAGTTCAATCACACCCCAACTTCATGGCTCAGTCTAGATCTAAGCGCACGTTACGCTAATGACGATTACAACCACACCCAAATTGGCCTAACCGAATCTGAAGATTACGGCTATGACATCAACCTTGGGTTGCAACTCAACCAGCACCTATCGGCCTACGCCTTTGGCGGACAGCAATGGATCAAATCTAATCAAGCGGGCAGCCAGGGCTTTTCAACTGCCGATTGGTACGCCGGTATCGAAGATGAATTTATCAATCTAGGGGCAGGCTTTAGCTATAACGGGCTAATGGAAGACAAGCTCAGCTTGGGCGGTGACTACCTGTTCGCAAACTCCAACAGCGATACGTCAGTCACCTATAACGTCACAGCGCCTCAGGGAGATTATTACTCTTTCAATCATAGTCTCCAACTACATGCGAACTACGCATTGAGTGAAGAGATGGCGCTAAAACTGGCTTACCAGTATGAGCGCTACTACGACACCGATTACGCGCAAATTGATGTCGATACCGTTCCGGGACTCACCACTTTAGGCGACCTGAACCATAACTATAACGCGCACCAAGTGATGTTGTCGTTTAGCTACCAGCTGCGCTAATGCAAACAGTGCTAACCATAACTGCAATGAGGATATGATAATGGAACGCAGAAGTTTCTTAAAAATGAGTGCTGCACTAAGTTGCGCAGCAACAGTGTCTGGCTGTAACTCAGGATCGAATGATGTTGAAGTCGTACCGCCTACGCCACCCGTGGCTGGTGAAAACCTAAACTGGTCGGCTTGTCTGGTTAACTGCGGCTCTAATTGCCCGGTACAGGTTTATTCAACTGATGGAGTGATCACCCGAGTAGAGTCAGAGTTCACCACCACAGATAAATATGGCGATCATGATGTACGCGCCTGCCTTCGTGGTCGCTCTCTGAGAAAGCGTGTCTATGCTCCCGATCGCCTTAAATACCCTATGAAACGTGTTGGCCCGCGTGGCAGTGGGCAATTTGAGCGTATTACTTGGGATGAAGCGCTCGATCTTGTCGCTGAAAAACTGCAAGGCACCATCGACCAATATGGCAACGAATCGATTCACTTCACCTATAACTCAGGTGCCCGCTATCACTTTTCCGGTAAGCAGTGTCTCTACCGTTTGATGAATCTTAAAGGCGGTTATCTCAATGCTTATGGCGACTATAGCTGGTCGCAAATTTACGAAGCGGCAGGGCAAACATACGGCTCAGCAGGTCCTGGCTGGCAAGGCAGCAGCGTGTCTGAGATGCAAAATTCTGACTTGGTGCTGATGGTCGGTTATAACCCGTCAGAGATCCGCATGAGTGGTTCAGGTGAAGCCTATGACTTCCTGATGCAAAAGCAGAAGAATAAGTTTAAGACTATCTTGATCGATCCTCGCTATACCGATTCTGCGGTAGGTAAAGAAGATCAGTGGATTGCAATTCGCCCAGGTACCGATGCTGCACTGTTCGAAGCATTGGCCTATGAATGGATCACCACCAATACGGTCAATCAGGCCTTCTTAGATAAATATTGTGTCGGCTATGACGAAAAGACCATGCCTGCTGGCGTTGGATATGAAGCAAGCTACAAAGCTTACATTCTTGACAACACTACGGTGGGTGATTCAACACCAGGTGCGAACGCTAAGACACCAGAGTGGGCTGCGAGCATCACAGGGATCGAAGCGCATATCATCGTTGAGCTAGCCAGAGAACTGGCAGCGGCTCGTGCCCCATTCATCCAGATTGCCGCCTCGTTAAACCGTCAGGCTGCAGGTGAAAACAATACCCGCGCAGGTTACATGCTCCCTATTTTATTAGGTCAGCTCGGTCTACCGGGCACTAACTGTGGTGGCTTGTGTAAAGGTTCATCGCTACACGCACCGTTTATGCCGACAGGAGCAAATCCAGTCAAAAAAGCGATCTCATTCTTTACCTTCACTCAGGCAATTGAAGACGGTAAGAACATGACTGTGCTGTCTGATGGCGTGCAGGGCGTAGAGCTTGATGACGACGGCGACGGCAAACTAGACACCGATATCAAAGCTATCATCAACTACGGTGGTAATGCCCTGATTAACCAACACTCAGATGTACGTAAAACAGAGAAACTGCTGCAAGATGAATCTAAGTGTGAGTTCATTCTGGTGGTTGATAACTGGATGACGCCAAGTGCTAAGTTTGCCGATATATTGCTGCCTGATGTGACTTGGTTGGAGTCTGAAGATCTTATCTACCAAAGCTACGCCGCAGGTGATACTGCAACATTGGTACAGATGAGCTCAGGCGTTGATCCTATGTTCGAGAGCCGCCCTATCTATGAAGTCTGTGTCGAACTTGCTAAGCGTATGGGTGTAGAAGCCGAATTTACCGAAGGTAAGAGTCGTAAAGATTGGCTTGATCAATTCTATGCAGAGTCAAAAGCGGCAACACCAGAATTGCCAGAAAAAGAGGTGATGCTTAAGCAAGGGATCTATCGTAAATACCTGCCTAACGGTGGTTACATTGTATTAGAAGACTTCCGTAATGATCCTCAAGCCAATCCGCTGGGAACCCCATCAGGCAAGATTGAGATCTACTCTTCGCGTCTGGCAGAAAAAGCCCGCACTTGGAAGCTCAAAGAGGGTGATGTGATATCGGCACTACCAAAATATGTGCCGACTTGGGAAGGCTACGAAGATACTGAAACCAAGAAAAAATACCCACTGCAACTGACTGGTTATCATACTAAAGGTCGTGCTCATTCAAGCTATCACAATGTCCCTTGGTTACGTGAAGTAGTGCAAGATGCGGTATGGATGAACCCACTTGATGCCAACACACGCGGACTCAAAACTGGCGATAAAGTCCATATCTTTAACGACCGCGGCACTATCGAAGTTGAAGTTAAGGTGACACCTAGAATCATGGTCGGCGTAACGGCACTGGGTCAAGGTGCATGGTTCCAACCTGGCGGTGATGTGGATAAAGGCGGTTGCTTAAACGTTCTCACGACACAACGCACCACACCGGTAACTAAAGGTAATCCTCAGCACACTAACCTGGTTGAAATCCGTAAGGTTTGATAGGAGTTAGCAATGAACAATAATATCCAATACGGCTTTCATGTCGACGCAAGCAAATGTACTGGCTGTAAAACCTGTCAGGTATCGTGTAAAGATCGAAAAGACCTTCCTGTTGGCATCAACTGGCGCAGGGTCTATGAATATGGTGGCGGACAGTGGACAGAGAATGGTGATGGTACCGTCAGCCAAGACGTATTCGCCTACTACATGTCTATCGGTTGTAACCACTGTTCTGAGCCAGTGTGTGTTAAGGCTTGCCCTACTGGTGCAATGCACAAACGCCGCGAAGATGGATTAGTGCATGTTGCTACCGATCTATGTATTGGCTGTGAAAGCTGCGCAAGAGCTTGCCCATACGATGCACCTCAGATTGATAACGATCGTAAGGTGATGACCAAATGTGATGGCTGTTTCGAGCGACTAGCGGAAGGTAAGCAACCTTCATGTGTCGAGTCTTGCCCGATGCGTGCAATCGACTTTGCACCTATGGACGAGTTGAAGGCTAAGTATCCAGCAGCCATTCTACCCGATGTTGCTCCGCTGCCAGAGAGCAGTGTAACAACGCCAAACTTACTCATCACTCCTAATCGTCATTCGCGTCCCAGTGGCGCCACCGATGGTAAAGTGTTGAACTTCTCAGAAGTTTAACCCCTGCTTGGTGTCATTCTTCTAGAATGGCACCTTTTTTTGCTGTCAATTGCGACACTTGTGTGCGCTAAACGAGGTTAATATGTCACTCCTTACTGAAAATGAGCTCTTGGAATATCAGGGCATTGCACGCATTCTTCATAATGTACTCTTTAACGACCCGACACCCGAATTGCTGCAGAGTTTTATCGAACACGATGTTGCTCAAAGCTGGCCTGAGTTTAGCGCTTCTGCGCAAGAGTCTAATGGCCGTGAGTTATTATCCAGTTATCTCAAGCTATGGACTGCTGATAAGCAACAAGCCTTAAAACTTGATTATGCCCAACTCTTCTATGGTCCTGGTGAGCCTAACGCAGTTCCTTGGGGCTCGGTCTACTTAAGCGAGAGACAACTTCTCAATGATAAGACAACGCTGGCACTAAAAGCCTTTTATCAGGAGCAAGGGATCAGCTTCGAGCTCGATACGAATCAGCCTGTCGATCATATCGGTCTTTTCTTTGCCGTCTTAGATCAGATGTTTAACCTATGGGCTCAAACCGAAGATAGCGAAACAATAGAGCGCAGCTGCATCGTGTTACTTCAGCAACATCTTCTTCCTTGGTCTGGTCGCTGTTTAGCACTTATCAACGAACACGCAAAAACCGATTTTTATCGCGCGATAGCTTTGCTAACCCAGGCCTTTTTAGATCAATTGATTGTTAGATTAAATATGCTTCCGATGACAACACGCCTGTACCGATAGCGGCTAAAACAGCTTGCATTAAACAGCTAATACCAATTCCGTTAAGGATATACTCAGTTCAGCACTTTCTCAGGGGTTCAATTCAAGGCGCATTGTGGAAGAAATGGTTATTGCCTTGAGACAATGCAAGCAGAAGTGGCAAGGCTGAGGGGCTCACATAGTGCGGGTTTCAAAACGCTGAATAGTCAAACTTTTAATGCAATTGGTAT
>NZ_JBFRMK010000161.1:4650-39771 GCF_041470405.1 Shewanella sp. 10N.286.45.A1 | reverse complement strand
GCTCAAATCCCACTACTTGCCTACAGCGCTTTGAATTCCCGCTGAATGGTCAAACTTTTAATGCAATTGGTATGATTGCCGATGACAGCGCCAGTCGGTAAGTGGCGGCAACACTCAATGAAAGAAAAGTCATCGAGGTAGATCCCAATGACTTTACTCAGCTTAAATCCGCTTATTCATTCAGTGAAAGCAGCTAATTTATTTCAGGTAGGCGCTAAGGCTGTCTTGTTGGCTCAACAAACTCTGATACAGAGTGAATTGATTTTCAGCACGTTCAAGGTTATGACCTTGATGATGGATATGGAAATAAACGTCGCCGTTTAAGTGATCGGTTAAAAACCTCACGCCAATCATTAAGCACATGACTTTGGCACCTAACCATAAGCTGCGGCGTTCTAGATCAGATAGCACCGGTGCTAACTCGCCCAAATAACCTTTACAGATCGCGGCAAAAATAGACTCGCGCACAGTGACTTTATCTAATGCAGTTGAGTCTTCCTCTTCCGGGCTACAAAAAGTACGTACCATGTCACCAAAGTCATACATCAAGTAGCCTTTCATGCAAGTATCAAGGTCAATAATCGCCATACTGCTCATATCGCGCTTATCAAACAGCATGTTGTTGATCTTGGTGTCGTTATGGCAAATTCGACGTGGTAGTTTTGCTTCAACCTCAGCAAGTTCTTGCAGTAGTTCAGTTTGTGCCATCACCATATCAACCCAGTGCTGACAACCACTAAGTCGCCCTTGGCTATCGTTAGCTGCAGCGAGCGATAGCTGTTCAATTCGGCCAGGAAGGTGATGGAAGTTTGGAATAACATCTGCGATAAGCTCGGCATCAAGATCGCTTAGCGAACAAGAGAAGTGACCAAAGGCTTTAGCCGCTATTTCAGCATCTGCTTCGCTGCTAACGACATCAACACTGTGGCTGTGGGGCAGATAGTTAATCGCTCGCCAGAAACCACCTTCACCGAGATCAACACAAAGCCTACCCGCCTGAGTTTGCTCAGGAGAAACGACTTGCAGCTGGTACTGCTGTTGCTGGCTCTTAAGTGTTAAATGGCGACTGATCTTGTCAGCATTATTGACTAAAGCATTAGGAGTGGTAAAAACTTGAGTATTGATTTTTTGCAACACAAATTCACGCTTGCAACCACGAACAAGAAAAGTGTGGTTTATATGGCCATTACCCAATGGCGAAACTTTGGCATCTTCCACCTCTACACCAAAGTGCGACAAAACGTTTTGTCTTATAAAATCAATCACCCAACTCTCCAGATTCTGTCAATATCGTTGCTTCGGCCTGTTTATCGTTCAGGTTTTCCATGCAAACTCATTATGTATTAGCTTCTAAGATTAACTTGTTGCTAATTTTTCAAATAATTTCTGTTGAACCCAGTTGGCATCTTCAGGATAGGTCACGCCATACCAAGACTCCTGCGCCACGCTGACATTCACATTACGAGTCTCTTCGCTTACTCGGTTTTGCTGCAATCTCGCTTGCACCACACTCGGTAGGTAGCACTCACTTTTAGCTTGGCTACCGTGCTTAATAATAAAGTCTGTTAGCTGCGCTTCGATCACAGCAAAAATATCGGCGTTAAAGCCCCAGCATGTCATCGACACTAAAGCATCACTGGCAATCGCTTGCTGCTTACCAGCAAAAGTACCGACAAGTTCATTGGCATGGGACTGGATATCTAACCACTCAGCAACATCAACAAGCTTGCCATTGTTAACTTCACACAAACCACGGTTTACACCGCCATTATCAGATAAGGTCAAATGGATTGGATAGGCTACCATCATCCAATCGTCCACGCTGTTAACCAAGCCTTGAGCTAGCAATGAAAAAGCACTATCGCCATAATAATCATCGGCATTAATCACCGCCATAGGGCCTGCTATCAGCTTTCTCGCACTCCATAGGGCGTGTGCTGTCCCCCATGGTTTTTTACGTGTTTCTAAATCAACATAATCCGTCACAGCCTCTGGCAAGTCATCCAGTGACTGAATGCAGTAATCACAATGGAAATCCTGCGGCAACTTGTCAGCTAAGAGTCGATCTAAGCTGGCTGCAAGTTCAGGACGGATCACTAACACTGCTCGATTAAAACCAGCTTTATGGGCGCTGCATAGCGACAGTTCCAGCATGGTTTCGCCTTTTGGCCCAAGCCCTGCCAGTTGCTTATCACCACCAAAGCGTGTGCCTAAGCCCGCCGCGAGAATCACTAAGGTTAAATCGACCATTCTGTCACCCATCAAACCCACTGGTACATGCATTTAGCGCAAACGATTATGCAAAAGTTAAGGCGAAGCAGTTTAATGACTCTCCCTTGCGATTTCCAGTCATACCTATCAACAATACGCTAAGTTATAAATAAGTGGCGAACGCTGCAACTTTTCCGATGGCGGCTTGGCTGCCTTTAAGGCTGAAATTATAACCACAGAGACTCACGTTTCCACGGCGCGCCATATCAACAATAATCGCCTTAGTATCAAGCGGAGAAAAACGTGCTTCGGTGCCAGTATCGGCTAATAAGTCGACCTCAACGGGGCGATACTCAGTGCCATTATTAAACTTAAGCGCTGCACAGGTTCTATCACCTTTTGCAGTAGCAAGAGACCATAACGTGGTCGGTGATCCGGTCTCCCCTAACCATCTTACAATTAGTACATCATCTTCAAGCACTAAACTAAAGCCATCCGGCAAGGTTGTCATTTTGCGTTCAACAGTGGGCGCCTTAGCGATCTGTTCGACTGCAGTGCTGTCTTGTTCTGCCGCAGTAGCATTATCGCTAGGCACTAGCGACCAAATGCTCAATAACAACATGCAAACCAATAAAGATGCCACTCCTGAGAACGCGATTTTCTGATTGGCCATAAGCCAGCGCTGTATGTTAATAAAGCTGCTGCTATTTAGGCTTGCCCCTTGCGCTGGTGAATCAGTGGCAGTGCCATTAGCAAACTCTCCTTCAAAATCTGTTTCCGAGTTCGAAAAAGCAGTCGTTTCCGCTTCAGTGGCAGTCTCGCTGGCAGTTAACGTTGGCTCAACACGTACCCTTGAACCTTTTGTAACTGCGCGGTCGACTATTTTGATAGGGCCTGAATATCCCTGTCGGTAACTAGCCTTTGAAATCGAGGGTAGAATGGCGATGTAGCCTATGGCTAACGCCGCAAACACCATAAAGGTAAGTAGCAGCATCACACTGTCAACATGTACTAGAGTAAGCAATACCAAGATGAAAGGAGCCAGCGTTAACGCTATCAAGCGTGGCGTTTTGCCACTATCTCGTAGTCGTCTATAACTGGTTAAACCTAATATGGGTAGCAACAACATACCAACGACATACAATGTCGCTGTAGAGCCCAGTAGCACTGCAGCCAATAATAAAACAAAGAAAATCAGTCCACTGATGACCGCAAATCGCTGGCCGTTATCACGACCTACCATACAAAAAAGTGCTGAAAACTGCATACCCTGATATTCCTACCTTCTCAATCAAACCTAAATGAAAGTGGATGACTTTCCACTTAACTGTATTAATGCTCAGGCGAAAGCATAAAACGCAGTAAATAGCCTACCCAATTTGCTTGAGGATGTCAGTGTTTTAGCTGTATACGGCGAAATTAGTCTGAGAAATAGAGAGAAGCACTAAATTATGCCTCTACACGCTGTGATCACTAGCGCAAATATCGTCCTAGGCTGTATAATGTGCAGCTAAATCTTTTCACTGGCCCCAAAGAGGGCTAAAGCACCGGATAGGCAAATCATGACTGCACGCGGGAATCTATTTATCGTCTCAGCGCCAAGTGGCGCAGGTAAATCATCACTGATATCAGCTTTATTAAAAGATCAGCCAGCTGATATGCAAGTATCTGTGTCGCACACTACACGTCAGCCTCGTCCGGGCGAAGCAAATGGTCAGCACTATCACTTTGTCAATCAAGATGAGTTTAAAGCACTCATTGCAGATAATGCGTTTTTCGAGTGGGCTGAGGTATTTGGTAACTACTACGGTACTTCACGAGTCACCATTGAACAGACACTTGCACAAGGTATCGACGTATTTCTCGATATTGATTGGCAAGGTGCCCAGCAAGTGAAAAAAGTGATGCCAGAATCCATTGGGATCTTTATTCTTCCCCCTTCACGTACTGAGTTAGAGCGCCGCCTTACTGGGCGTGGCCAAGATAGCCAAGAAGTAATTGCAGGCCGCATGGCACAAGCGGTAACAGAGATGTCGCACTATAATGAGTATGATTTTATTTTAGTGAACGATGATTTCGACAAAGCGCAGCGCGATCTTTTAGCAATCATTCATAGCCAAAGATTAACCACTGCTAGCCAAATTCATACGCAAAATGATATGATTAAAGATCTGTTGGCAGACTAACTGTCTTCATGTACAATTTTGCGTCATTTTTTCAATCGATAAAACACTGGAGTTTCCAAACATGGCTCGCGTAACTGTAGAAGACGCCGTAAACAAAATCGGCAACCGTTTTGATATGATTCTGGTTGCAGCGCGTCGTGCTCGCCAAATCGCCGTGCAGGGTAAAGACCCTATGGTTGAAGAAGAGAACGACAAGCCAACGGTTATCGCTTTACGCGAAATCGAACTAGGTTTAGTCACAGCTGATACTTTGGACGCCGATGAGCGCCAAACAGTTCGTGAACGTGAAGCAGCTGAAATTGCTGCCGTTGCTGCCATCGCTGAAGGCCGTAACGCTATATAAGGAGTAGAGTCACTTGTATCTGTTTGAAGGTCTCAAGGAGTCTGCTTCAGGTTATTTAGAACCTGAACAGGTAGAATTACTCAAGCAGGCCTATCAGGTGGCGCGCGATGCCCATGAAGGTCAGATGCGCACGAGTGGCGAACCTTATATTACCCATCCGGTTGCGGTAGCCCGCATTCTGGCCGATATGCGTCTCGATCATGAGACGCTTATGGCCGCACTCTTACACGACACCATCGAAGACACCCCTGTTACCAAAGAGGAGCTGGCTGAAATATTCAGTGAGTCTATTGCCGAATTGGTGGAAGGTGTATCTAAGCTCGACAAGCTAAAATTTCGCGATAAGAAAGAAGCCCAAGCTGAAAACTTCCGCAAAATGATGATGGCGATGACCCAAGATATTCGCGTCATCTTAATCAAACTTGCCGATAGAACGCACAACATGCGTACCTTAGGTGCTTTACGCCCCGATAAACGTCGCCGCATTGCCCGTGAAACCCTCGAAATTTACGCCCCAATCGCCAACCGCCTTGGTATTCATAATATTAAGAGTGAGTTAGAGGATTTAGGTTTTCATGCCTACTATCCAATGCGCTATCGTGTATTAAAAGAGGTGGTGAAAGCCGCACGTGGTAATCGTAAAGAGCTAATCCAAAGTATTGAAGCTGCTGTTGGCACTCGACTCGAAGACACCGGCCTTGAAGGCACGGTTAAAGGTCGTGAAAAGAATCTTTATTCCATCTATAACAAGATGCGCAACAAAGAACTGCAGTTTCAAGAAGTCATGGATATCTATGCCTTCCGAGTCATCGTTGACTCCATCGATACCTGTTACCGCGTTATGGGTGCCATGCATGGCCTCTACAAACCCCGTCCAGGTCGATTCAAAGATTATATCGCTATCCCTAAAGCCAACGGCTATCAGTCATTACATACTTCACTATTTGGTCCTCACGGCGTGCCTGTTGAGATCCAGATCCGTACTGAAGATATGGACCAAATGGCAGATAAAGGGGTCGCGGCACATTGGTTATACAAGAAAGGCAGCTCACAAGAGCAAGGCACCACCACCCAAGTTCGTGCACGTAAGTGGATGCAAAGCCTGCTTGAACTGCAGCAAAGCGCCAGCACCTCTTTTGAATTCGTAGAAAACTTTAAGACTGAGCTATTTCCTGAAGAGATCTACGTGTTTACCCCTGAAGGGCGTATTCTAGAACTACCCGATGGTGCCACCGCAGTAGACTTTGCTTATGAAGTGCATACAGATGTTGGCAACACTTGTGTTGGTGCTCGCGTCAATCGCCAAGCCTATCCGTTAAGCCAACCGCTAATTTCAGGCCAAACCGTTGAGATCATCACCGCGAAAGGTGCACGCCCTAATGCTGCATGGCTCAACTTTGTAGTGACAGGTAAAGCGCGCGCTAAAATTCGTCAGCTGCTCAAGAGTCTAAAAGAGGATGATGCAGTTCTGCTCGGTAAACGCCTATTGAACCATGCGTTAGGCGACACTAAGCTAGATGACTTGCCAAAAGAGCAAGTTGAAAAAGTGGTCAATGATACTAAGCACGACACGCTTGATGAGTTACTCGCCGATATCGGCTTGGGTAATGCAATGAGTATTGTTATCGCCCAGCGTTTACGTGGCGATCAAGTTGACGCCCAAGAGACAAAAGAGTCACATACCATGCCGATCCGCGGCGCTGAAGGTATGTTGGTGACGTTTGCTAACTGCTGTCGCCCAATTCCTGGTGATGCGGTTATTGCTCATGTTAGTCCTGGTAAAGGCTTAGTGGTACACATGGAAAGCTGCGCCAATATCCGCGGTTACCAAGGTGAGCCCGACAAGTACATCCCAGTACAGTGGGACAGCGCAGAAGGCGTTGAGTACCAAGCTAACTTACGAGTAGAGATTGTTAACCACCAAGGTGCGTTAGCTAAGATCACCTCAATTGTTGCCGCTGAAGGCTCCAATATTCATAACTTAACCACAGAAGAGCGCGATGGGCGGGTATTCCTCATCAACTTACGCATTTCTGTGCGAGATCGTATTCATTTAGCTAACGTGATGCGCCGTATTAGGGTTCTACCTGAAGTACTGCGAACGTCACGTAACCGCTAGTTCATTTGAACTAAACATTAGTTTACTTAATACAGATAAAGGGAAGATCATGGCAGAGAAGATTATCATTGCAACCGACAAAGCGCCGCAAGCTATCGGTACATACTCTCAAGCAGTAAAAGTAGGCAGTACGGTTTATCTATCAGGTCAGATCCCACTGAACCCTGAGACAATGGAAATGGTAAGCGATGAGTTTGATGCGCAAGTAGTACAGGTTTTTGAAAACCTAACTGCTGTTTGTGCAGCTGCTGGTGGTTCATTAAGCGATATTGTTAAGCTTAATATCTTTATGACAGACCTAAGTAACTTTGCTACCGTGAACGAAATTATGGGTCGCTACTTTGAGCAACCTTACCCAGCTCGTGCAGCAATCGGTGTTAGCCAACTTCCAAAAGGCTCATTGGTTGAAATGGACGGCGTAATGGAAGTGTAATTCCACTCCATTGACTAAAGAATCGGGCGCTACGGCGCCCTTTTTATTGATAAAAAAGTTTGGTAAAAGACATGAGTCCAGAACGCTTCGCCCGCATTAACAGTATGCTAGACAACCGCCAGCCAGATCTAACACTGTGTTTAGACAAGGTGCATAAAACCAATAATATTGCAGCGGTTATTCGCACTGCTGATGCGGTTGGCATTCATGAGATCCATGCAGTATGGCCTGAGATTGAGATGCGTGTTTCTGGCAACACCGCCTCAGGTAGCCAGCAATGGGTGAAGTCTAAAGCGCACAATAAAATGAGTGATGCAGTGGCTGAATTTCGCCGTCAAGACATGCAGATCCTCGCGACCAACTTCTCCGCAACAGCGGTCGACTTTCGTGAAATCGATTATACCCGCCCAACCGCTATTATTTTAGGTAACGAGCGCGATGGCGTTAGCCCTGAAGGTATCGCTAGCGCCGATCAGCATGTGATTATCCCGATGATCGGCATGGTGCAGTCACTCAATGTTTCTGTTGCTGGGGCACTAATAATGTATGAAGCCCAGCGCCAACGTGAAGCCGCTGGCATGTATGGTACTCGAAAGCTTGATGAGCAGTATTGTCAGATAAAACTGTTTGAACAAGGCCACCCTATATATGCCAAAGCCTGTCGCCGCAAAAAGCTCGCCTACCCAGCCATAGATGATGCCGGCCAGATAGTTGCTGATGAGCAATGGTGGCAAAAGATGCGCGCTCCTTCTGAATAATTACAATCGAGCACCGTAAAACCAGTGCTAGCTCGATCAGTTAGCACTTCCTTAGCCCCAGCTGAACTCCCACTACTTGTAGCACCAAAGGCATGCTTTAACGACATCATTGCGAGAAATTGTAACGAGCGTTTGAAAAAGTTGTCATAGATCACATTTTTCGCCATACTCAATATTAATACCAATCAATATAAGAATTTGATCAACTCAGAGCTATTTTTGGCAAACTAATTCAAGGCGAATAACTGAAACAATGGTTGTTCCCTTGTGAAGTTGTTCAACACAGAAATAGGCAGCCAAAAATACTCCAGAATGGCGAGTTTTAGCGATTCTGATGCTGTGTTAACGAGCTTAACCGTAGAACAACTATGCTCTTCACTCGTTGCCTTGCTTCAGAATCGCTAAACTCTCGCTGAGAGCCCAAATATTTATACTGATTGGTATAAACCAGCCTGGTAAACAAACGATTAAAACAAAAGAGCTAATCAGGCTAAATAGGAATTAACAATAATCAATATGGAATTGCGATGGAATCTTCTATGAAAACCCCAATTGAAATGCTTGAACATTGGGTTGAAAAACAAGGCGATCAAGTATATCTAAAGCAGCCTATTGACGGTCAATACAAGACCTTTACTTGGCGTGATGTACAAATTAAGATGCAGCAAATTGCTGGTGCACTTAGACATCTAGGCCTAAACCCTGGCGATAAAGTTGCCATTCTTTCTAAAAACTGTGCCGAATGGTTTATCACCGATTTAGCCCTTATGCATGGTGGCTATATTAGCGTTCCTATTTACCCTACAGCCAATGCCGACACCATACGTTACACGCTAGAGCACAGTGAATCTAAAGCGATATTCATCGGTAAACTTGATTACTGGGCAGACCAAGAAAATGGCGTTGGCGGTGAAATTCTACGTATGGCCATGCCTTACGATACCATGCCTGCACAATACCACTGGGATAAACTGCTCAACTTAGGTCAGCCGTTAATCGATGCACCATTGCCTTCACTTGAACAGATCATGAGCTTAGTTTATACCTCAGGTTCGACAGGCAAACCTAAAGGCGCAATCCAAACTTTTGCTAGCTATGGCTGGACTTGTAACGCTGTAGTGCGTGATTTGAAAACGGATGTCGAAGATAGATTAATCTCATACCTGCCACTGGCACACATTACCGAGCGTGTGGCAATACAAGGCTCTTCATTCTATTCAGGTAGTAGTGTTGCGTTTGTTGAGAGTCTCGATAGTTTTGTTGCCGACGTACAGCGCGCAAGACCGACAGTATTCTTCTCAGTCCCGCGCCTTTGGAGCCTATTTCAGAAAAATATTATCGATAAGATTGGCGCCAGTAAACTTAACTTCTTACTTAAGGTCCCGATTGTTAGCGGCATTGTAAAACGCAAGATCCATGCAGGGCTTGGCCTTGAGCATTGTCACCTTCTTGGTTCAGGTTCAGCGCCCATTCCGCCATCGTTGGTTAGCTGGTACCACAAAATTGGTCTTAATATTAGTGAAGCTTGGGGCATGACGGAAAATTGTGCCTACTCCATTATTAACCACCCATTTGATGCCAGTAAAATAGGCACGGTTGGACATGCTATTGAAGGTTGCTCCATCAAACAATCTGATGTCGGCGAACTCATGGTTAAAAGCCCAGGGTTAATGCAGGGTTACTATAAGCAGCCAGAAGAGACCGCAGCTTGCTTTGATGAAGAGGGTTACTTCCACACAGGCGATGTTGTCAGTATCGATGAAGATGGCTGCGTTACCATTACCGGACGCGTGAAAGATAACTTCAAGACATCTAAAGGCAAATACGTTGCACCAGTACCTATCGAGCGCAAGTTAGCACAAGATCTTCACGTTGAGATGATCTGCGTGATAGGTTCAGGTTTACCACACCCAATTGCATTAGTTCAGCTTTCTGAAGGCGCATCAATGCAACCTAGAGAAGAGATTAGAACCTCTTTGAAAAATACTCTAGATGCGGTTAACCCTCACCTTGAGTCCCATGAAACAGTCGACGCGATTATTGTTGTCAAAGAAAATTGGGACGTCGACAATGATGTATTAACTCCAACGTTGAAGATCAAACGTCACGTATTGGAGAAAAGCTTCAGTGAGAAAGTCGACGGTATTCGCGGTGGCAAAATCTGCTGGGAAGATGAAATTTAACTATCTTCCGATGATGCTTTAAAAATTAACAGCACACCTTTAGGTGTGCTGTTTTGTAATGACTGTACTTCAAAAGCCCCAACTCCTCCTTTCAGGCTAAATGGGTAAACTATATTTAATCCTCGCCAGCTGATTATTTGTTGCGCTCTTAGCAAAAATAACTATGCTAGCCGTCCTTTTAATTTCATCTAATAAGTAGTCTTATGATCACTTGGTTATCGATTATTGGCGGGTTTGTGATTCTAACCCTTGGCGCTGAGTCACTAGTGAGAGGCGCAAGCAGTATCGCGCTTAAACTTGGCTTATCACCGTTAATTATCGGCTTAACGATAGTAGCTTTTGGTACCAGTGCGCCGGAGCTTGCGGTGAGTATTAAGTCGGCAGTTGCTGGCAATAGCGGAATTGCATTGGGAAATGTGATTGGCTCCAACATTGCAAATATCGGCTTAATCTTAGGTATTACCGCACTCATTCGCCCTATCAAAATTGAGTCGCAAATGGTGAAACGTGATATCCCTATTATGATTGCAGCATCACTGCTTTTTTGGGGTTTATTGCTTGATGACGGATTAAGCTTTATCGATGGTGCAATTCTTAGCACTCTGCTCGTCAGCTACTTAAGCTACAGCTATTTCACTGCTGATAAACAAACCTCAGATGAAACTGAAGTTGCAGGGCAGAACCAGTGGCTATCCGTCATCTTTATCATTGTCGGTATTAGTATGCTGGTTGGTGGTGGGATCCTATTTGTTGATGGCGCGGTAGCGCTAGCGCAATCCTTTGGGATCAGTGAAATCATTATTGGACTGACAATCGTCGCCATAGGGACGAGTATGCCAGAGCTGGTGACCTCTATCGTTGCCGCACTCAAGGGACAAAGTGATATCGCAATTGGCAATGTTGTAGGCTCAAATCTATTCAACATTTTGGGGATCTTAGGCGTCACCGCACTTATCCACCCCATCATTAGCAGCGATATTAGCACCCTTGATTGGCAAGTCATGATAGGACTTGCGGTTATGCTACTCCCCTTTGCCTACACAGGTTTGCGTATTGGCCGCCGCGAAGGGGCAATTTTGGTATTGGGCTACTTGGCCTATATCAGTTATTTAGTGACTCAAGCCTAAATTGATGACATTTGTCATATTGATCTGATGACGTTTGTGCCTACAGCGTCATCCCACAATCTTTAATAATGGTTCCGTACCCAATACAGGGCTCAAAAGGAGATTGATATGAAATCACTATTACTGGTTACTTCAATGGCTATTATCAGCCAATTTGCTCAAGCAGATACCATTAGCAATATAGATGCCGCCGCAAACCATATGGACGTTAAAAGCTTACAATCACTCACCGAACAAGGTGATGATTACCAGCAAGCCTATGCAGGCTACCGTCTCGCCATCAGCGCCAATATTTTAGGTCAACGCGAGCTTGCTATCAGTGCTCTCGAGACTGCAAAAGAGAGCCTTGAGCCACTAACAACATCGAATGCTAACGCAGACAACCTAGCCCTGCTCTCTTCTGTTTACGGCATGTTAATCGCCCTAGATTATAGTAAGGGAGCACTTTATGGGCCCAAAGCTGCCAGTGCGATAGAACAAGCTAAAGCGTTAGATCCTACTAACCCTCGGGTGCCATTAGTGCAAGCGATTGCGGCTTTTAATACCCCTGAAACCTATGGTGGCAGCAAACAGCGAGCTGTAGACTTGAGTTCCCAAGCGATTGAGCTTTACGCAATTCCCTGTGATAACATTTGTTGGGGTCATGCAGAAGCTTACACTTGGCGAGGACTCGCCAAGCAGAGTTTAGGTGATGCTGATGGCGCAATCGCTGACTGGCAACAAGCCTTAGCTGTTGAAGAGGATTATGGTTGGGCACAGTTTTTACTGCAGCAAAATAACCAAAGTGCACAGCGATAAGCACTGCCTCCACAGCAGGAGAGCGAAGTTAGGCTTCGCTCTCCAATAACCACACTCGTACTGGTTTTCATTTAAGTGGTCAGCTTCTAAAAGGAATTTTTCATGACTGAGTCAGCGCAATCAAAAGAGGATAAATTGGCCTGGGTTTACCTAGTCAATCTGGGGTTTTATCTTATCCCCACCTTCGTCACAAAAATGCTGCCTTGGGAGATAGCCTTAAGCTTAGCGGCTTTAATCCCTTTTGTTTATTGCTATTTTTGGGCTTACCGTTCAACCACGGCTAACGCCTACCGACCGATTTTGGCGATGATAACCATTGGCGTGCTTGTCACGCCAATTAATACAGGTTCACTATCACTGTTCACTTTTGCAGGCTTCTTTATCGGGTTTTTCTACCCGCTAAGAACCGCCATTTTCAGCTTAATTGGGCTCATAACTCTACTATCGCTACTTAATGCTGGGCTCAACTTTGACCATTACTATTGGGTAATTTATGGTGCGGGACTCATCGCCGGAATCGGTCTTTTCGGTGTAGCGGAGCGTAAAAGAGTCGAGCATAAATGTAAGGAAAAGAAGAGCCAAGCAGAGATCCAACAGCTGGCAACAATGTTAGAGCGGGAACGAATAGCTCGCGATCTGCACGACATCATGGGACACAGCCTTTCATCCATCTCTTTAAAAGCAGAGCTGGCCGAAAAGCTCATCGCCAATAATCAAACCGAACAAGCAAGGCAGCAATTAACCGAGCTTAATAGCATTGCTAGGGATAGCTTAAGTCAGATCCGCCAAACTGTATCAGGCTATAAACACAAAGGCCTAGCTGCCAGCGTGACCCAGCTTTGTCAGACTCTGCGTGACAAAGGCTTGAGCGTAAGCTTATTTGGCGAGATCCCTACATTAGATCCCGAGTTAGAAACTCAACTAATCTTAAGTTTAACCGAGCTTTGCAGCAACATTGTCCGCCATAGCAAAGGAACTCGCTGCGAATTGCACTTCGAGCAAACCCCAACAGAGCTGCGCATTGTCATTTGTGATGATGGCTGCCCGAGTCAAATTGAGCAGGGTAATGGACTGACAGGGATCAATGAAAGACTCGCTAGATTTAAAGGCGCACTCAGTTGGAGTTTAGATCCTGATTGTCAATTTACGATTAGTCTGCCGACACAAGGATAACTCTTAGGTGAGAATTTTATTAGCAGAAGACCAAGCCATGGTGCGAGGCGCACTTTCAGCCCTATTATCATTAAGTGGTGAATTTGACATTACCCAAGCCGCAGATGGAGATGAAGCGCTAGCGCTATTGAAAACTTCCGAGTTTGATCTGTTACTCACCGATATTGAGATGCCAGGTCTCAGTGGTTTAGAACTGGCCAGCTGGTGCCAACAAAATAAACCAAAATTAAAGATTGTGGTCATCACCACGTTTGGCAGAGCTGGCTTTATAAAACGCGCCATAGAATCAGGTGTTGGCGGCTTTTTACTCAAAGACGCACCATCAGACACGTTAATCACAGCAATAAACCATGTGATGGCAGGTAAACGAATCATCGATCCAGAGCTGGCAATCATGGCAGTAGGAGAGTCGGATCCACTCAATGACAAAGAACGTAAAGCCCTGAAACTGGCGGGCGAAGGAAGATCGACTTCTGAGATAGCTGCTACGCTATTTATTGCTGAGGGTACGGTAAGAAATTATCTCTCTGAGGCAATTAGTAAACTACATGCAACAAACCGCATTGACGCCGCCAGAATCGCTCAACAAAAAGGTTGGTTATAACGCTATAAAGCGTCAAATTTGCGTAAAATTATATCTCTGATAATATATGTATAAATTTACAGTGTTTGAGTGCTAAACGTTTGCAAAGACTCGATCTTGTTCCGATAACAGAACTCAAGGGCGTCGCTAAAAAGATGGCCGAGAGATTAGCAAAGCTAGGGATCACAACAGTGCAAGATCTGTTGTTTCACCTGCCGCTGCGCTATGAAGATCGTACTCAAATTTACCCCATAGCCTCACTCTACCCTGGCAGCTACGGCACAATAGAAGCTGTAATCCAATCAAGCCAAGTATTGCAGGGGCGTAAGCGCATGCTTACCTGCACTGTGCGTGATGATACCGGCAGTTTAACCTTAAGGTTTTTCAACTTCTCAGTTGCACAAAGAAATGGCCTGAAAACGGGTAGTGTTATCCGCGCCTATGGCGAAATCCGTCGCGGCAAGCACTTCAACGAGATCATTCATCCAGAATACAAATTAGTCTCTCCAGACGATCCCGCGCCATTAAGTGACACATTAACGCCAGTGTACCCAACAACTGAAGGCCTTAAACAAGCTAGCTGGATTAAACTCACAGAACAAGCCTTAACTATGTTGGCCAACGGCGGACTAGCAGAATTACTGCCTAGCAACCTGCAGCCCAATAATATGGAGCTCAAACAGGCACTACAGCTGCTGCACCGTCCAAATAATCAGGTGTCACTGTTTGATCTAGAAAATGGCAGCCATCCAGCACAACAACGCCTTATTCAAGAAGAGTTGTTAGCACATAACTTAAGTATGCTACGCCTTCGCCAACGCACCCGCCGCGACAAAGCCGTGAGTATGTCGGCGACTGGACAACTGCTAAATCCATTTCTAGCATCGCTGCCTTTTAAACCAACAGGCGCGCAGCAACGTGTGGTTAGTGACATCACTCATGACCTTGAAAAAGCAGAACCTATGATGCGTTTGGTGCAGGGGGATGTAGGCTCAGGCAAAACCTTGGTCGCCGCACTGGCCGCACTGCAAGCCATTGAGAGCGGTTATCAAGTCGCGATGATGGCACCGACAGAGCTCCTTGCTGAGCAGCATGCAATCAATTTTAGAGGCTGGTTTGAGCCGCTTGGGCTTAAAGTCGGCTGGCTAGCAGGTAAGTTAAAAGGTAAGGCAAGAACCCAATCTTTAGCCGATATTGAATCAGGCGACGCCAATATTGTTATTGGTACCCATGCAATATTCCAAGAGCAAGTAGTGTTTAATAAGCTTGCGTTAATCATCATCGATGAGCAGCATCGATTTGGTGTTCACCAGCGCTTAGGTTTACGCGAGAAAGGTGTTAGCCAAGGCTTTCATCCGCATCAGCTAATTATGACCGCTACGCCTATTCCGCGAACCTTGGCGATGACAGCGTACGCCGATCTCGATACCTCAGTCATTGATGAACTGCCACCAGGGCGAACTCCCGTTACCACTGTGGCTGTGTCAGATCAGCGCCGTGAAGAAGTCATCAATCGCGTTCGCCAAGCCGTCATTAACGATAATCGACAAGCCTATTGGGTGTGTACCCTCATTGAAGAATCAGAAGCATTAGAATGCCAAGCTGCAGAAGATACCGCAGCGGAATTAACACTCGCGCTACCCGAGTTAAAAGTCGGCCTTGTACATGGTCGAATGAAAGCGGCTGAAAAACAGCAAATAATGGCCAGCTTTAAAGCCGGCGAATTACACTTACTCGTAGCGACAACCGTGATTGAGGTCGGTGTTGATGTTCCTAATGCCAGTTTGATGATTATTGAAAACCCTGAACGTCTAGGACTAGCGCAACTGCACCAACTAAGAGGCCGTGTTGGTCGTGGCGCCGTCGCCAGCCATTGCGTGTTGATGTATAAGCCGCCGCTATCAGCAACCGCAACTAAGCGCTTGGGTGTATTAAGGCAAAGTAACGACGGTTTTGTTATCGCACAGCGAGATTTAGAGATCCGTGGCCCAGGGGAAGTCTTAGGTACAAAACAAACAGGGGTTGCAGATATGAAGATCGCAGATCTAATGCGCGATCAAGCATTAATCCCCCATGTGCAAAAGCTAGCCCCTCATGTTATGCAGCAAGCTCCTAGCAGTGTCGACGCCATAATTCAACGTTGGCTTGGTGATCGTGAGCAATTTGTCCAAGCATAAAGAGGAAGCCACCACTTTAAAACTTAGCCATACTCTATGTCGTAATTAGATACAGTTTAAAACTTGATACAAATTAAATATCCTTAATAGAGCTTCAACCTATAGACAAGCCTGTTTAATTTTGCAAAATGGGTAAATAGCAAATGCATTACCACTAAAACGATTATCGTGCGGTAGCAGAGGAAACTAAATGCAACTCAGTCAAGAAGATAGAATTACACCTCAGGAGAAGTCCTCAGGTACAAATGGCCTAGCAATTATTGCCATTGCCGCAGTTGTGTTGATCTCTGCTGGAGGTTATTACTATTTAAGTGGTGATGATAAGAGTGAAGATCCACAGATTATTGCACCGGTTATTGTGCCAGATCCAATCCCAGAAGAGCCGCTTGAAACAGAAGCGATTCTGCCTGAACCTGAACCTGAAATTGTTGAGCCAGTACCAGTGCAGTTACCTGAAGTAGAGCCAGTTCCTGAGGTTGAGCCTCTTCCTGCTCTTGCTGACAGTGATGCCTATATCCGTCAAAAGGCGATAGACATCGCCGACGGAATGGCCATAGAACCAATGATGATTGAAGATAATGTTGTACGCCAATTTGTGGTATTTGTAGATAACTTGGCTCAAGGTGAATTGGCTCGTAAAGTGAGCCCGTTAAAAGCACCAAACAACAGCTTCACAGTGTCTGAGATAGCAAACAAAACCTATGTCGATCCTGATAGCTACCACCGTTATGATCTGTACGCCGACTTTCTTGCCAGCCTAAATGAAGAGGAATTAGCCAAAAGTTACAAAGAGATGACTCCACTGCTAGGTGAAGCATTTAGTGAGCTCGGCTATAACGATACTTCGTTTGATGAAAGAATGCAGCAGGCTATCGCTATCATGCTGGATGCGCCTATTATTGAGCAGCCTATTGAACTTGACGGAGTCAGCGTTAACTATCAATTTGTTGACCCGAACCTAGAAGCGCTACCTAATGCGCAGAAATTAATGATCCGTACGGGACCTGAAAACTCTCGCAAGATAAAATCTGTACTACGTCGCTTACAAAAACATCTAAACTGATCCGTTAACAGTATTTGAAACTATATAAAGGGTTCTTAAATAACAGAGCCCTTACCAGCCCCTCTACAACTCGATAACAACCTAACACATTAAGTTACAACTGTACCTTAAAACACTTCTTGTTCAAACATATTCTGTTGTAGAATAGCGTCTCGTCAGCGTAATTTTTGGTGGTAGCGTACGACTTCCCATCAGAAGTTATCTCCAGTGATTATGTAGTAATTAGCGCAGGTACAGCGTATTTGGTTTATAATTTAATAAATCAGTCACTTACACATTTTAATTTAGGCACTACGAACAGATATTCGTATGTGAGGCAGTGCAATGAAGTTTAGCATTCTTTCATGGGGCGCTTGGTCGCCACAGTATCAGCATAAAGCTGACTGGCAAGCATGGCCTGCTGCGATATCTGATATTGGAGCGATAACAACGGCTACGCCTAAATTGCCACAAGTTCCCGCAATGCAACGCCGCCGCCTCAGTAAGTTGACTAAAATCATCCTTGATTCGGTTTTTCAATGTGAGCCGCCCGCGCAATGCCGCAGTATTTTTGCCTCTCAACATGGAGAGATAAATCGTACCATCAATTTACTCAATGACATTGTTGATCAGTCTCCATTGTCGCCAACTGCTTTTAGCCAATCAGTACACAATACTGCCAGTGGTATCTATAGCATTTTGAGCCAAAACCAAAACGCATCCACCTCTATCGCAGCTGGAAGTAAAACGCTTCATCAGGCATTTATCGAAGCATATGCGTTGTTAGTCGATGCTCCAGAACCCTTGCTACTTTCATATGCTGATGACACTGTCCCAGATATCTACCAGCAGTTTGCCAGCGAGCCCGAGTGGCCAATTGCAGCCGCTTTTGTGGTTGCGCCGAGTAACGCTCAACATACTGCGCTTGCCCAAATCGATTTGAAACCAATACTGGCAGATGTAAACCCACTAACACTTGGAGACATACTGGCGAGTATTGCCCAGAAAAAAGCAACTTCAGGTAACTTCTCTGGCGCACATTGGAGCCTGAGTTTTGAGTAATCAACCTGCCCCAGCTCGACTAGCAGGCATCGCTTACCTGCCACGCTGGTTGGGTGGCACATTGTGCTATATCATTTTTGGCCTTGGCGGCCTACTCAGTTCACTAACGATTTTACCCATCCTCAGGTTTTGGCCAGGCACCACTACTCAGCGTATAGAGCGAGTGCAGTACGCAGTGCATATTATGTTTAAAGGCTTTGTCCATATGCTCACTTGGGCTGGTTTGATCAAAGTTAGCCACGGCAACCTACAACAGCTAAAAGATGCCAAAGGCATGATTGTTACCTCTAATCATCCGACATTAGTTGATGTTGTGGTGTTAATCAGTTTAATGCCCAATACCAGCTGCATTGTTAAACAAGGTATATGGCGCAATCCATTTATGCGCGGCGTGGTATCGAGTGCCGGTTACATCCCGAATCGTGGTGCTGATTTACTTTTGACGGACTGCAAAGAGGTATTAAACCGAGGCAACAACTTAATTATTTTCCCTGAGGGTACCCGCACAGTTATCGGCAAACGAGTCAATGATTTTGCCCGTGGTGCAGCTAACATCACCATCCGTACCCAAAGCGATCTACTACCATTACTACTTAAGACAAACTGTGTCGGCTTTAGTAAACAAGAGTCTTGGTATCAACTACCTCGACGTACAATCGGCATGCATATCGAAGTAGGCGAAAAACTGCCCTATCTACGTTATGATGCTACTGCGGGTGGCGATGCTAAAATGGCGCGCCAAATGACTCGTGATCTTGAAGAATATTATAAACAACAATTAGATAAATACTTATGAGCTTAGAAAACGAAATTAAACAATTGATCATCGACAGTCTTGATCTTGAAGATGTCACTATTGATGATATTGATGCCGATGCTGCGCTATTTGGCGAAGGATTGGGATTAGACTCTATTGATGCCCTTGAACTTGGTTTAGCCATCAAGAAGCAGTTCGATGTAAAAATTGAAGCAAATTCTGAAGCAACCAAATTGCATTTTTACAGCGTTGCTAGCTTAGCAAACTTTGTTAAGTCACAGCGAGTGTAGGAGATATTATGCAAACTCGTGAACAGATCCTAGAAGCACTGACTCACATCTTAGTTGATGAATTTGAAGTAGAAGCAGACGATATAACGTTAGAGGCATCACTCTATGAAGAACTCGATCTAGACAGTATTGATGCGGTCGATCTAGTGATCAAACTGCAACAGATGACAGGTAAAAAAATTAAGCCTGAAGAGTTCAAAGCAGTCCGTAGCGTCGGTGATGTCGTCACTGCGATTGAAGGTTTAGTTAAAGGCTAATGCGGCTATTTTTGCAAGTAGTGACCAGCTTGGTGGTTATTGGCTACCCACTAGCCGTCTACTTCGGTTTGCACTATTTGCCCGGCGGTACAATAGCACTGCTGCTATGTGCAGTATTACTACTGCGCTTAATGCTGCAAAAGCAGAAACTTAAAGCATTACGCCTACCGATATTTATTGGTATTGGCCTTACTGCAGGTAGCTTTTTCGCCAGGGAGCATGATCTTCTATTGTTCTATCCAGTGGTGATTAATCTCACCATGTTGGGGCTATTTAGCTACTCACTGCTTCGCGGTCCTAGCATGATCGAACAGTTAGCTAGACTAAAAGAGCCAGATCTGCCACAGACAGCTGTTGGCTATCTCAATAAAGTAACGCTGATTTGGTGTGGACTGTTTATTTTCAATGCTAGCGTGGCACTTTATACCGCGCTCTATACAGATTTAGCGACTTGGACACTCTATAACGGTTTAATCGCCTATTTGCTTATCGGTTTACTGCTCGCACTAGAGTGGTTATACAGAACATTGTGGTTAAAAAAGACATGACTCAATTACTTAAATCTTGGTTGTCTCAAGGGCCATCCGCACAGCAGTTGATCAGCTTCAACCATCACAATATTGTGACTGGTTCCGTATTCAGCAGCCAAGTGGCTCACTTACATCAGCAATTAGTCAGCTCAATAGAGAAACGCTGGCTACTTAATTGTGACAGCAGTGATATGTTTGCCGTAGGACTCTGTGCAGGTTTACTCGCTGGCAAACAGATTATCTTACCAGCCAATACTCAAGCTGGAACATTAAGTGAATTGACTCATGAGTTTGAAGGGGTGATTTCAGATCTACCTCTCTGTGAAGGCAAAGCTTTTCTGCGCCTAGATAAAGAGCTCAACCTGCCAACATCGGCCTGGCCTCAATTGGCACAATGGGGCGAACTGGTTCTATTTACCTCCGGTAGCAGCGGTAAGCCTAAGAGAATTGCCAAGTCACTTAGCCAGCTAGATGCTGAGGTCAGTGTGTTAGAGCATACCTTTGCCGAACACTTGCCTCACTGTAGTGTGATCTCCACGGTTTCACACCAACATATTTATGGTCTGTTATTTAAAATTCTTTGGCCTTTAGCTGCCAGTCGCCCATTTCTGAGCGACCTTGTCGAATACCCAGAAACCCTGAGCTATTATGCAAATCTGTTTCCGAATCTCTGCTTAATCAGCAGCCCTGCACAACTGTCTCGCCTACCGAATGCCCTAGATAACGAGCCGCAACTGCGTGCGCCGAGCTTAGTATTTAGCTCCGGCGGGCCGTTAAGCTTTGACGCCGCAATGGCAATTAAACATTGTTACGGTAAGTTACCCACAGAAGTATTTGGTAGCACTGAAACCGGAGGCGTTGGGTATAGACAACAACACTCTCCTTTAGAGCCTTGGCAAACATTTGCCAAAATAGAGATAAAGCAAGATAGCGACGACGGTGCGCTACAGCTTCGCTCTCCCTATTTAGAAGATGATAACTGGCTTAGATGTGAAGACAAAATTAGCATTGTTGCCGACAGTCAGTTTACGCTCGAAGGGCGACTAGACCGCATCATCAAAGTTGAGGAGAAGCGTTTATCGCTGGTGCAAATGGAATCTTTGCTAGAGAGTCATCCCTATGTCACCAAAGCTGCGTTATTGATGCTTGAGCAGCCTAGAACGCAGTTGGGAGCGGCAATTGAGCTTTCGCCCAAGGGTTTAGAGCAGCTTGCACTAAATGGAAAGTTAGCACTCAACAACTTGTTTAAACAGCATCTTTTGTCACAATTTGAACGCGTCACACTGCCAAGACGCTGGCGCTACCCCGAGCAACTACCACTGGATCAGCAGGGTAAACGCGTACATAGCTCCATGTTGGCTTTATTTGATATCGATAAGTTTAAAAGTAAATGATTAAATCATCACTACCAGCCATTATCAGTACCCAAACGGATACCGACTCCATCTGTTGGCGATTGAATATTGTCGCTGAGCTGGAGTACTTTAACGGCCATTTTCCCGAGCAACCGGTACTGCCAGGTGTCACTCAATTAGACTGGGCAATCAAACTCGGTTGCCTACACTTTGGCTACGATTGCAGTGTGGCAGTGCTTGAGGTACTCAAGTTTCAACAGTTAATGTTACCTGACACCCAAGTTGATTTAACCATCACTCACAACGCCGCAAAAGCCAAACTTATTTTTGCTTATAGCGATGGTGAAAAGCGTTTTGCGTCAGGACGAATAGCACTCAATAAAACAGAACAAACCACTCTCCAAGCTGCGGAAGAGGTAAACGATTAATGCGTATTGCCTTGGTCATTCCCAATTACAATCACCGAGCAGCCATTGCTGAAACGCTTGCCAAACTGGATGGACTTGCTCTGCCTTGTTACTTAGTCAATGACGGCAGCGATGATGAAACTCGTTTTTTGCTTATTGAGCTGGCAAATAAATACCCTTGGGTAACACTACTGCATCACCCTTTTAATCGTGGTAAAGGCGCGGCGGTAATGACCGGATTACGCACCGCCTACCAAGATGGCTTTAGTCATGCGTTGCAAGTCGATGCCGATGGCCAACATAACCTAGATGATATTCCAGCAATGCTTGCGCGGGCAGAGTCTGAACCAGAGGCTTTGATTTCAGGCTTGCCACAATATGATGACTCAGTGCCTAAAGGGCGCTTGTATGGCCGCTACCTCACCCACTTTTGGGTTTGGATAGAAACGCTTAGCTTTGATATTCAAGACTCTATGTGTGGTTTTAGAGTTTACCCCTTAGCAGCAACAGAAAAGCTATTTTTAAGCCATGCCCTTGGCGAGCGAATGGATTTCGATATCGAAGTCTTAGTACGCCTATATTGGCAGGGCGTACCCGTGGTGCATATTCCAACCCGAGTGATCTACCCTGAAGATGGGGTTAGTCACTTTCAAGGTTTTAAAGATAATGTGCGTATATCACTCATGCACAGCCGATTGTTTTTTGGCATGTTGTTTCGTCAACCTAAACGGTTATGGCAAAAGCTGAGCCTGCGTAATCAAGATAAACACTGGTCAAGTATGCAAGAGCGCGGCAACTATTGGGGCATTAAACTCATAGCCGATAGCTATCGTTACGGCGGCCACTGGTTATGCCGTGCCATTATGTATCCTGTTATTTGCTACTTTTTTGTCACTGGTACAACCGCTAGAGCGGCATCAAAACAATTCTTAGCTCAAGTGAAAGCAACTCAACCTAACCATCCGCAGCTGAGTGAAAAACTTAGCTGGCGAGATAGCCTGAAACACTTTTTTTCCTTCGGGAATGCTGCGCTAGATCGTATTGATGCTTGGTGCGATCGCATCAAACTCGCTGAAGTTGACTTTCCCAATAGGCAGCTGCTTACAGACCAACTAGATACAGGAAAAGGCGCAGTTTTACTGGTCTCACACTTAGGTAATCTTGAGCTTTGTCGTGCGATATCGATCCACCAGCGTAAAGTAAAAGTTAACGTCATGGTGCTAACCGATAACGCTGAAAATTTTAACCGCGTGCTCAAACAGCTCAATCCTGATAGCGCACTCAACCTCATCCAAGTGACTGAACTAGGCCCAAGCACCTCTATCTTATTACAGCAAAAAATAGATGAGGGAGAGTTGGTGGTGATTGCTGGTGATAGAACCTCATCACAAACTGCAGGACGGGTTATTTACGCACCGTTTTTAGGTAAGGAAGCCCCCTTTCCCCAAGGGCCTTTTATTCTTGCCGGTTTATTAGATTGCCCAGTATTCACCCTATTTTGCTTACGTGAGCAAGGGCGCTATCACGTGCATGTAAGCCACTTTGCAAATACCTTAAAAGGCCCGCGTGCAGGCCGTGCCGAGCGATTGGAAAATGCAGTACTCGATTTTAGCCAGCGCTTAGAATATTTTGCGCTGCGCCAGCCACTACAGTGGTTTAATTTTTATGATTTTTGGCACAAAGATGAAGATATCCAACGCGCCAATGTTCAAAGCAGTAAAGGACAACAACAAAAATGACACAGGCAAGCCCCCTAAATACCAACAAGCAATCCGTAGAGTTTGGTTATCGCAATCTGTCTCTTGAAGACGTTGTAGCGATTGCAAAAGGTGCTACTGCAACATTAAACCAGACTGACGAGTATCGAGCCTATATCCAAAAAGGTGCCTGGTTTATCGATAGTTTGCTAAAAGAGGAAGGCGTAGTCTATGGCGTAACCACAGGCTATGGCGACTCGTGCACTGTTACGGTTGGTCTCGATTTAGTCCATGAACTGCCGCTGCATTTAACCCGCTTTCATGGTTGTGGTATGGGCGATATTTTGTCTATCCCGCAAGCGAGAGCGGTAATGGCCTGCCGCTTAAGCTCACTCGCAGTCGGTAAATCTGGCGTCAGCTATGAGCTACTCGAGCGCATAGAAACACTGCTTAATCTTAATATTACTCCAGTCATCCCAGAGGAAGGCTCTGTCGGCGCCAGTGGTGACTTAACCCCACTGTCTTACCTCGCTGCAGTGCTAGTTGGCGAGCGTGATGTGATGTATCAAGGTGAACGTCGCCCAACCAGCGAAGTTTATCAACAGCTAGGTATTACACCGCTGACACTGCGTCCTAAAGAGGGATTAGCACTAATGAATGGCACAGCAGTGATGACCGCATTAGCCTGCTTAGCCTACGACCGAGCCCAATATATGGCACGTCTTTCAAGCCGTATTACTGCGATGGCATCATTAGTGTTAAAAGGGAATTCAAACCATTTTGATGACATCCTGTTTGCCGCCAAACCGCATCCAGGGCAAAACCAGATCGCGACTTGGATCCGTGAAGATCTCAATCATCACACTCATCCGCGTAATTCAGACAGGTTGCAAGACAGGTACTCAATCCGCTGCGCGCCGCACGTGATTGGCGTACTGCAAGATGCGCTGCCGTTTATGCGCCAGTTTATTGAAACTGAGCTAAATAGCGCTAACGACAACCCTATTGTCGATGCGGAAGGCGAACATATCCTGCATGGCGGGCATTTCTACGGCGGCCATATCGCCTTCGCCATGGATTCAATGAAAAACGCGGTGGCAAATATCGCAGATCTTATCGATCGCCAGATGGCTTTAGTGATGGATCAAAAGTTTAATAATGGCCTACCAGCTAACTTGTCAGGTGCCATGGGGAAACGTAAAGCGATTAACCACGGCTTTAAAGCTGTGCAAATTGGCGTGTCTGCTTGGACTGCTGAAGCGCTAAAAAACACTATGCCTGCTAGCGTGTTTTCACGCTCGACTGAGTGCCATAACCAAGACAAAGTCAGCATGGGGACTATTTCAGCCCGTGACTGCATTCGAGTATTACAACTGACCGAGCAAGTGGCTGCCGCCGCGCTGCTTGCCATGTCGCAGGGCATTCGTTTGCGCATAGCACAGCAAGAACTCGTGCCAAGCTCTATTACCCCCTCACTAGGCAAGACGCTAGCGCAGGTTGAAGAAGACTTTGAACTGCTTACCGAAGACCGACCGCTTGAGCAAACACTGCGCTCAACTGTTGATAAAATCCAATCGGGTTATTGGGAAGTATGCTAGTGCATAGCAGCGCTAAGCGGAGAGCTGTGAACTGATGAAAGGCATAATAAGCACCGAGATCGAAGTTGTTATTCCATTCCATGATGTCGATTCAATGGGTATCACTTGGCATGGCAACTATTTACGCTATTTTGAGGTTGCTCGCTGCCAGTTACTCGATAAGATCGATTATGGCTACCGCGCAATGCAGGATTCTGGCTATAGCTGGCCCATTGTTGATCTGCAGATAAAATATGTGCAATCGAGTACTTTCGATCAAAAAGTGATTATCAAAGCAGCCATTGTTGAGTGGGAGAACCGTCTAAAAATCAACTACCAAGTGCTGGATGCCGCAACTAAAAAGCGTATAACCAAGGGCTATACCATCCAAGCAGCTGTTGATATGCAAACTCAAGAGCTGTGCTTTGTGACCCCTGATATATTTCAACATAAAATCGCAGCGCTAATTACGGATGTCGAGTCATCAAACCCAGCAACAGGATCAACTAAGGGCATAAGCCGATGAGATTGATGCTGCTGAAAAGAACGTGTCAGCAACTCATATTGCTAACCACTTTACTACTGGTCAGTAGCGTAAGCTTTGGCGCCGTTAGCCAAACGGATTTTACCGCTTTGTTTAGCCAACAGGCATCAAGTGCTGAGCTTGAGCAACTGACGCAGCAACTATCACCTAGCCCGCAAGCAAAGGGACTGTTTACTCAATATCGCTACTTAAAAGTGCTCAAAAAACCATTGCAGAGTCACGGTAACTTTGTCTTTTCTAAGCAGCTTGGCATCGTTTGGCAGCAACAATCTCCTTTTAGTAGCACTTTGATTTTACAAGCAGGCAAGCTGACCCAAATTGACAGCCAAGGGCAAATACAGGTAACCGCCCAGCAACCTGCTAGCGCAAGCCAGTTATCACAGCTTATGCCAACCTTACTCAATGCACTGCTTAGCGGCGATCTGCACACGCTGCAACAGCATTTCAAGCTCAGCATCCATAGTGCCACCAGCAGCAATCCACAATGGCAACTAGGGCTTACCCCTATTGACCCTATGGTGCAAAAGGCCATGCCTCGACTCGTATTGACCGGTGAACAGAAAATTCAAACCTTGACCCTATTTAGTGACAATCAAGACCGCAGCCGTATTGAGTTTTCCAAGCTTGTGGAGCAGCCATTAACTGCGCAAGACAAGGCACGCTTCTCGCCCGCTGTTTCTGATAACCTCAGAGAGACTCAATGAGCGCCAAACTTCAGCGTGTCGCACTTGGCTTTCTATCTGGAATAAGCCCAAATAAAAAGCTAACGTTATGGTTAATACTAGTCATGAGCACGCTAATTCTCGGTGGCGCTCAATGGCAATCTGGTGCAAAAATTCAAACCGATATATTAGCAATGCTGCCCAAAGTGAGCGAAAGCCCACTGACACAGCGGTCAATGGCCGCGGTTGAACAGCAACTTGCTAACAGGCTCTATATCGGGGTTATTGCCGCAGATAAAAATCAAGCAGTTAATGGTGCATCACTGTTAATGCAGCAGTTGAAAACACACAGTGCAACAGAGTTTACCGATGTTGCAAGCGCAGATATATCGCAAGCGCAGGCTTTAAATGCTTTTTATTTTCCCTATCGCTTTAACCTACTCACCAATAGCCAACAGCAACAGCTCAGTCAACAACAATGGCCGCAGCTCACTCAAGCCAGTCTACACAAACTCTATAGTGCATTTGGCTATGCCAATAGTGGCCTCATTAGCCAAGACCCGCTGCTGCTCTACCCTGATAACTTGTTAGCACTTGCTCCTAAGCAATCACTGTCGGTACAAAATGGCATATTGCTAAGCGAATATCCGCAAGACAGCGGCAACACAGCCTCTAAATACATCGCTATTGTGATGGCCAAAGGGCTGCAAAGCGCCTTTAGCCCCAATGCTCAACAACAGCAATTAGCGGCATTAAATCAAGCCATGAGCGCTGTCACCGATGATAATTCAGAGATAAGTTTCATCAAGGCTGGTGCGCTATTTCATGCTGCAGCGGCCACAGACAATGCCAAGCAAGAGATATCGACTATTGGGCTTATTTCGCTTGTCGGTGTTATCGCATTAGTGTGGTTAGCTTTTCGCTCTGTGATGCCATTGACCATAGCCGTCATTACCTTAAGTAGCAGTCTACTGTTTGCCATAGTGCTAACTCTATTGGTGTTTGGCGAACTGCATCTACTGACCTTGGTATTTGGTACAAGTTTGATTGGTATCGCCATCGACTACTGCTTTCATTTTTATTGCGAACGTCTCAATAACCCAAGCCTCAATGCTAACCAAACCTCATTAGCTATTTTGCCTGCTATATCACTGGCGTTAATCACCAGTATTGTCGCCTATGGTTCTTTAGGGTTAGCGCCCTTCCCTGGTATGCAACAAGTCGCAATTTTCTGCGCTGCGGGGCTGCTTGGCGCATACTTAACGTTGGTGTTTGCTTACCCTAAATTAGCCAGCGCAAAACTTAAAGATAGCCAGCATCTTCTCGATTTAGCTGATCGCTACCAAGGCTTTATGCTTAAGCGTGTTATGCCATTGTCTCCGTTTTCAAGGGCCGTATGGCTGCTGATAGGCGTGACGTTTACAGCAATTGGATTAAGTCAGCTTCATAGTGACGATGATATTCGGCAGTTACAACACACTCCGGCAGCCATTCAGCAGCAAGAAGACAGCCTGCGCACAGTGCTAAGTGGCGGCACAGATAATCAGTTTTTACTGGTTCATGCTAACAGTGAAGAAGCACTTAAAATACAGCTTGAGCAACTCGAACCAACCCTTGAGTCGGCAACTGAGCAGCAGTTGATAGCAAACCATTTCAGTTTAAGTCGCTTTCTTCCGAGTGAGAAAACCCAAGCGAGCAACTATCAGCTGCAGCAACAGATCTATGTTGATAACCTCACTGAGATCTTAGCCAGATTAGGGATTGAACAGAACATAGCTCAACCACTTGTGGATGAGTACCGTGCTGCAAACGGTCGTTATATCGACGCAAATGCATTTATAAACTCAGCGGCTGGCCAGCAGTTAGCTCCATTGTGGCTTATGCCTGAGCAAGGCTCAGATTACGGCGCGATTGTCATGCTTGGTGGTATTAAGCAACTTGATAAACTCTCAGCCTTGTTTAGCAACAACCCTAATGTACAGTTAGTTGATAAAGTCGGTGAGATCTCAAAGTTGATGAGCCACTACCGGCAACTCACCTTAGCATTACTGGTTATCGCGCTGGTTGCAGCACTGGCTATTTTCACATTTAGATTCGGCATTAAGTTAGCTACTATTGTCGTTTGCGTGCCTGCATTTTCAGCTTTATTAACCCTATCTGCTTTAGGTTTGCTACAGGCGCCACTGACGCTATTTCATGCTTTAGCGTTGATCTTAGTGTTTGGGATCGGTATCGACTACAGTCTATTTTTTGCAGAGGCCAAGCAACAGACTCGCGGAGTCATGATGGCGGTGCTTATGTCTGCCACCTCTACTCTACTTGCTTTTGGTTTGCTCGCCTTTAGCCAAACACCTGCCATTAGCGCGTTTGGTTTAACGCTACTAATTGGTATTAGCTTTACCTTTTTACTCTCTCCATTTATTCAGATTTTCACAAGGAAAACAGCCGAATGCTAAGCACTCACGCACATCAAAACACTCCGCGTGTTGAAGAGGTCGATGTCGCCATTATAGGTGCAGGGCCATCAGGTAGTATTGTAGCAAGCTTGCTGCATGCTCAAGGAAAACGTGTACTTGTGCTGGAGAAGCAACATTTCCCACGCTTTTCTATTGGTGAGAGTTTGTTACCTTGCTGCATGCAGGTAATAGCTGAAGCCAATATGCTCGATGCGGTTAACCGAGCGGGTTTTCAATATAAAGATGGCGCCGCATTTAGATGTGCAGACCAATACACCACCTTTAATTTTGAAGACAAATTTAGCCAGGGCCCGGGCACGACCTTTCAAGTTGAGCGGGCAAAGTTCGATAAACTTCTGGCTGATGAGGCTACCAAGCAAGGCGTTGAGATCCGTTACGGGCAATCAGTAGAGTCGGTAGATTTAGCCAACGAGCCACAGCTAACCGTTAGCAGTGATACGGGCGAAAGCTACCGTGTTAATGCCAAGTTTATTCTTGATGCCAGTGGCTTTGGTCGCGTATTACCGCGATTACTTGAATTAGAAAAGCCATCAAGCTTGCCAACACGTACAGCGGTGTTTAATCATATTCAAGACAATATTACTTGTAGCGATTTTGACCGTAACAAGATCCTTATTAGCGTTCACCCACAGAACCAAGATATTTGGTATTGGCTTATTCCGTTTAGCGATGGCCGCTGCTCTGTTGGCGTAGTGGCAGAACCTCACCAACTTGGGGATCTAACCGCGAATCTAGACGATGTATTGCTTGAGATGATCTCCCAAGAGCCTGGACTAAAGCGCTTATTAGCCAATGCTGAATTGATTAATGATAGCGGCATATTAAAAGGCTATTCCGCTAACGTCACCACCTTAGCGACTGACAAATTTGCACTACTTGGTAATGCTGGCGAGTTCCTTGACCCTGTATTTTCATCTGGGGTCACCATTGCGATGCAGTCTGCATCTCTAGCGGCAAAAGCGCTGGTTAAGCAACTCGATGGCGAAAGTATTAATTGGCAAACTGAATATGCAGAGCCATTGATGCAAGGGGTCGATACCTTTAGAACTTATGTTGAAGCATGGTATGACTGCCGCTTTCAAGAGGCTATCTTCTATCAAAACCCTGATGTCACCATTAAGCAGATGATCTGCTCAATACTTGCTGGTTATGCATGGGATCAGAAAAACCCCTTCGTTAGCGAGTCTAAAAGACGTCTAAATATGGTTGTAGAGCTATGCCGCAGTTAGGGTATCGATTAAAAACACTGGCCATTGTTGGGTTACTACTATTAACAGCCTGTAACCAAACACTGCAAAGACAGACCTGCGTTGAGCTTCCAAGCGATGTGAGTTATTGCCTCGCGCCGATTGCTGGGAGCGGCCAGAACCCACAAACAGCAGTGACCGAGCGCAGCCTGACACAAAAAGCCACCATTAAAACTCAGTCAAGCCAGCATGAACTATTAACTCAACTTGAGCTTACTGCGCAGCAGTTAACTTTAGTTGGTTTAGCGCCTTTAGGGCAGCCGCTATTCACGCTCACTTATGATGGTCATCAGCTCATTAGCGAGCAAAGTGCACTGCTCGGATCGCAATTTAAAGCAGAGTACCTACTAGCCATTATGCAGCTAATCTATTGGGATGAAGGCAGCATTAATCAACATCTACAAAATGGTTATATACAAGGCTATAATTGCGATGCAGGCTATTGCCGACAACTCTACCCAGGCACACAACTCCCTGGTGGTAACGATGAGCCGATCGTCACTATTCGTTATAGCCAGCGGGACCTTTGGTCAGCGAACGTTAAACTCAATATAGATGCAGCGAACTTTAAGCTCATCATCAACCCGTTATAAACCTGTTATGGTGATTTAAGTGAACTCAAAGACTGCAATAGCAATAACTCAAATAGGTTTATGCACTCCTTTAGGCGACAGCCCGACTACCGTGCTCAATAACCTAATTAATGCCAACATTGACGGTATGAAGTGGCGCGATGACTTGATGCTTGAACGTGCTGCGCTTGTGGGTGAGGTCAGTACCTTATTGCATCCGTTAGCCATTGAATGGCAGCGCTTTGATACCCGCAATAACCAAATAGCCTTAGTCGCAGCTAAACAGATTGAACCGCAAGTCTTAGCAGCAAAAGAGCAATATGGCGCAGATAGAGTGGCGGTTATCATCGGCACCAGCACCTCAGGTATTGCCACAGGCGAGCAAGCTTTAGCCCAACACAGTCAGCATGGCGAATTCCCGACAGGATACGATTATGCCCAGCAAGAGCTAGGCGACACGAGCCAATTTTTACAGCATTACTTTGGCCTCAGCGGCCCTTGCCTGACCGTCTCAACAGCCTGCTCTTCAAGTGCCAAAGCTTTTGCTAGCGCGCGCAGGATGCTTAATGCCGACCTTTGCGATATCGCTATTGTTGGTGGTGTCGACTCCCTGTGCCAATTAACCCTCAATGGCTTTAACTCGCTTGAGTCTATATCTAATGGGCACTGCCAACCTTTTAGTGTCAATCGGGATGGTATCAATATTGGTGAAGGTGCTGCGCTATTCCTGTTAGCACGAGCATCCGAGCAGGATAAAATACTGTTAACTGGAGTCGGTGAATCAAGCGATGCCTACCATATCTCGGCGCCACATCCTGATGGTATAGGCGCCATTGCCGCTATGCAATCAGCGCTAAAAATGGCGCAGTTAGCGCCGGAGCAAATTAGTTACTTAAACTTGCACGGCACTGCGACACCTAAAAACGATGCAATGGAAAGCCGTGCCGTTAACACGGTATTTAATCATCATCCACCAGCATGCAGTTCGACTAAGCCCTTAGTCGGCCATACCTTAGGAGCAGCTGGTGCGATTGAAGCCGCGTTTTGTTATCTATTACTTAGCGAGCTAAATACTGGTAACCGGTTACCCCCTCAAGTGTGGGATGCAGAGCAAGATCCCGATAACCCAATATTACCCTTGGTAGAACGAGGGGACTGCGCACCACAGCAACATATTATGAGTAACTCTTTTGCCTTTGGTGGCAGCAATGCCAGCTTAATTATCAGTAAAAGAACAGCGATCATTAACCGAGTAGATGCAGATGTTTGATTTAACTACACTTGCCAGCCAAGACGTTGAGCAATTCATCCCCCACCGGCAGCCAATGGTGCTGATCAGTAATTTACTTGAGTATGAAACTGATAGCTTACTCACTCAAACCGTTATCAACAGCGCTAGTGCCTATTTTGATGCAAGCCTGGCCGGTGTGCCTAACTATGTTGGCATTGAATATATGGCGCAAAGTATTGCTGCCTTAGCGGGGGTAGAGGCACGGCTAAGAGACGATATTATTAGAGTGGGTTTCCTGCTGGGCACCCGCAAGCTTAAGATGCATATCCCCCACTTTAAAGACGGTGAGATCTATCAAACCCATGTCACTCGACTGTATCAAGAGGATTCAGGTCTAGCGGTATTTGATTGTAAGATAATGCATAATAAACAATTGGTTGCTGAGGCTAACGTTAATGTATTTCAGCCACAAGATACCCAAGCCTATATTGCTGAAGCCACTGACTAACAATAAAAATAACATCATAGACAACAGCATTATCCCATTAAGCAAATCTAAGGGGCTGTTAGGGAGAAAAGATGACTAAAAGAATACTCATTACTGGTTCTAGCCGCGGTATTGGCAAAGCCGTTGCGTTAAAACTGGCAGAGTCAGGGTTTGATATCGCCATGCATTACTTTCAAAACACCACGGCTGCGAAAGAGACTCAGCAAGCACTAGAACAACATGGCGTGAATGTCTCTTGCCTTAAATTTGATATTGCCGATCGCCCAGCAGTCAAACGGGCTATCGAACAAGATATTGAACAGCATGGTGCCTATTACGGCGTTGTCTTAAATGCTGGCATAAACTGCGATACCGCCTTCCCCGCCATGACTGAGTCAGAATGGGACAGCGTAGTGCATACCAATCTTGATGGCTTTTATAATGTTATCCACCCAACAGTGATGCCGATGGTACAAGCAAGACAAGGCGGGCGTATTGTCACCATGGCTTCAGTATCGGGTATTGCTGGTAATCGCGGCCAAGTTAACTATAGCGCTTCAAAAGCAGGCATTATTGGTGCCACTAAAGCGCTGTCACTCGAGCTGGCTAAACGTAAAATTACCGTTAACTGCATTGCCCCTGGACTCATCGAGACCGATATGGTGTCAGATATTCCAAAAGATATGGTTAACACGATTGTACCGATGCGACGTATGGGGAAAGCCTCTGAAATCGCAGGACTGGCTAACTTCTTGATGTCAGAAGATGCAGCTTATATCACACGCCAAGTGATTTCGGTCAATGGAGGCATGATATGAGCCACCTGCCACGCAGAGTTGTGATTACAGGCATAGGCGGAATAACCGCTCTAGGCCACGACTGGCAAACCATTGCTGCGAATCTAAAAGCGCAGAAAAACTGCGTCGTTAGGCTTGATGAATGGGATAAATTTGATGGCCTAAATACCCGCTTAGCCGCTCCAGTTACCGACTTTCAGCAGCCAGCGCACTATTCACGTAAAAAAATTCGCTCCATGGGACGGGTATCCATCATGGCAACCCGCGCCAGTGAACTCGCGCTAATTGATGCCAACCTGCTGGACGATCCTGTGGTCACTTCCGGTGCGATGGGAATAGCCTACGGCTCATCTACTGGCAGTACCGATCCTATCATCGCTTTTGGTGATATGTTGAAAAATGGCGATATGTCTGGCGTCACTGCCACCAGCTACATACGTATGATGGCGCATACTACCGCTGTGAATGTTGGAGTATTTTTTGGCTTAAAAGGCCGAGTACATACCACTAGCAGCGCGTGTACCTCTGGCAGTCAAGGCATTGGTTACTCCTACGAAGCGATCAAATACGGCCAGCAAGATCTGATGCTAGCCGGTGGCGGCGAAGAGCTGTGTCCAACAGAGGCAGTGGTGTTCGATACCCTGTTTGCCACCAGTACCTTAAATGATGCCCCAGAGGCAACACCGAAACCTTTTGATAAACAGCGTGACGGATTAGTGATTGGAGAAGGCGCTTGCACCTTAGTGCTGGAAGAGCTTGAACATGCACAGGCCCGCGGCGCAAAAATCTACGCAGAAATTGTCGGTTTTGGTACCAACTCTGATGGCTTACATGTTACTCAGCCAAATGCTGATACCATGGAAAAAGCCATTAGATTGGCTCTCAAAGATGCTGATCTCGACGCCAATAAGATTGGCTATGTCAACGCACATGGTACAGCCACAGATCGCGGGGATATTGCTGAAACGCAGGCAACCCATGCCGTTTTTGGTGGCTCACAACCAATATCATCGCTAAAAAGCTACACCGGGCATACCTTAGGTGCTTGCGGGGCGCTTGAAGCTTGGGCTAGCGTCGAGATGATGAATCAAGGTTGGTTTGCGCCAACATTAAATCTGAGCGAAATTGACCCAGAATGTGGTCAGCTCGACTATATCAAAGATGATATTAGGCAGATTGAAACGGATTATGTCATGAGTAACAATTTTGCCTTCGGCGGCATCAACACCTCTCTCATCTTTAAAAAGTGGTCAAGTTAACGCTCAGACTGCGCCTCTTGTTAGGGCCTTTTTTCTCAAAAATATCAATTAGAAAAATCTTATTGAAGTAAATCTAATAATAAGTTTTAATAGAGTCACTATTATTACAATCACAACGAGAGAAAACCTATGTCTGAAGTAACACTGTCGAAACTGTCTCATTGTGAGCCCGGTGATAAATGTTGGCAACTGATTGAGCAAGGCGCCATTGTGATTGATGTGCGCAGTCCACAAGAGTTTGCTGGCGGTCACCTACCACAAGCGGTTAATGTTCCGTTAGATACTTTAGCCACTTGGGTTGCCCGTGTTAGCAATCCTCAGCAGATATTTTTACTCTATTGCGGCGCAGGGATCAGAGCACAAAAGGGCTGCGATATTCTATCGGCAAGTGGCCTTCCAAGCGTAGTTAATGCTGGTGCTCTTAACGATCTTCTCGCCTGTGAACCACGGCGTTAATGAGTTAGCCAAATCTGATGCCGCAAACTTTGCGGCTTCATCGCTAGCTAGACAAAATGATTTAAACTCTCCTTTTCGACCTGCAGCAAACCCTCTTTTCAGCAAAAAAATCATAATTTTTTTCACCTTCATAAACATAAACATACTCGATAAATCAACGTGAACTGGTAATGATAGGTAGGCTAAATGTAACCAAATTGTGATCGTTATTTTTTCAAACGCCGTATAGCGAAATGAACCCCAACCTAACAAGGGAAATGCTATGCAACGCTTATATCTTAGTGCATTAATAATCTCAGCACTTACTCTAATACCAATTGCATT
>NZ_JBFRMK010000161.1:0-3856 GCF_041470405.1 Shewanella sp. 10N.286.45.A1 | reverse complement strand
AGACAAGTAGTGGGATTTACAGCGTAGCTGCAGTAGATAACATGGGTGGAGGTGCACCGCTCGGTGTGATTCTAATGGATGACTTTGTCGCTAAGTAAACGGCTAGAGACTATAGAAGCGGCATATATTCAATGCCGCTTTTTTACGTAAAGAGTTTATTCACGGCTTTTAGGTAGGCTGACAAAGCGACCTTCAAATACGGCACACTGTTTATCAGCACACCAAAGCTCAATCGTTAAATTGATCCGAACTCGTTTGCCACGTTGCAATGCCGACAGATCTGTATCGACCCAATCTACTCTCGCAACAGGGTCTGCAGTAATAGGGGCAATATAACGAACATTGGCATCGGCTAGCACAATATCACCTTCAACCTTCGCCAGTTGTTGTTGCAACCAAACCATGCCCCAGCCCGTTAGTGTCATCAGGGTATAAATGCTGCCTGCAAACATAGTTTGATGCAGATTAACATTCGGCGCCAACGGCGCGGTAACACTAAAATGTTGCCCAGAAAAACTAACAGGCGTGATCTGCATAAACTGACTAACGGGAATCGTTTGATACCAAGTGTTTTGCAGCTGCTTTAATAAGCTATCTTCGTCAACAGCCAATTTTTGCATAACTCCTATACCTGCAAATTAAAGGTAACAGGGCCATCATTGACCAAAGAGACTTTCATGTCAGCGGCAAACTCACCAGTTTGAGTGTTAACCCCTTTTGATAAACAAAAATCAACAAAGGCTTGGTAAAGTTCTCGCGCTTGATCAGGCGTTCCTGCACCAGAAAAACTAGGACGCAGGCCGCGACCAGTATCAGCCGCTAAAGTAAACTGCGACACCACTAACAAACTGCCCCCAGCTTGTTCTAGGTTAAGATTCATTTTGCCATTTTCATCAGAAAAGACTCGATAACTCATCACCTTAGTCGCCAGTTTTTCCATTTTTGCTAAATCATCTTCACGCTCGACTCCGAGCAGTACTAATAGGCCTTTACCTATCTCTCCAATGGTTTCACCGTCAACGACTACGTTAGCTTCACTTACACGTTGAATTAAGGCAATCACTTACACTCTCTCCATTAAAAATTAATAACTTAAATAAAAAAGCGAAGACGAATGCTTCGCTTACGGATAACTGAACGATCGCAAATTCACTTACGGAAAATAGTTTTCCAGCATTCTGTAGGTTGGCATTTATGCCGACAAATCCTAAAAACAATTGATGGGCTAAAGCCCAACCTACAGAAGAGACATACTTTTCGTAAGCGCAAAGCCCCGTATGTAACCAAGTCACATCCGTAAGGTCATTTGTGTTAGCGTTCTCTAGGATCTTTCTTAGCCTTGCCTAAAGCCTAGAGCTTTCTGCTCCTAGGCTTTATTTTCCTTGAGCCTTGTTTAAATCGACTGAATATTCTGCATTACTGGGATCGGTTTGATCACATCTTCCGAGCCTTCAGGTAGCGACTTACCAACCTGGCGTAAACCTTCATCAGTCCACAGTATAAAGCGGCCGATCTCTTCCATGCTAATCGTATCAACAAAGGTTGCCGCACCTTGCACTTGGATCACAGCCCCTCGCTCTCTTACTACAAACTAATCAAGTTGATATGTTAGATCTAGTCGGGACTTATACACTTCAGGAAAAACCGTAAGTTTCTGTTCAAATACCTCCGCTAGTCCACTATATATTTCTTATGCCTGCCAGCTCCCGTCTGGCAGGCATTTTTTATCAATCACTTACAGTTAAGTTCAACCTTGCGGCCGCCTTCGACTTCTGTCACTTGATAATGCCATCCATATTGATTCACTAATTTTTCAGTTAACTCTAACCCTAATCCAAAGCCCAAATCATCCGCTTGATTTTGATCATCAGGGTCAAGGTTATAATTGGTGATCGATAAGTGATCGTTTAACTGCTCAATCACCACCTTGCCGTTAAAAGTATGCTGAAATGCATTACGAATAAGGTTAGTAATAATGATCCGATATAAGCCTTCAGACATGGTTAATTCAGTATCGTCTGTACTCAAAGTGACTTCTACCGTTTTACCTTGTAAAAGATAATGTAACTCTGCTGTAATCGCTTCGACTAACGCGCCAACGGCCACATCACTGGTCGGTAATGACTTGCCTTCTTGACGGTTTAACCACAATAAGGTTTCAGTTAAATCAGTCATTGTCAGCCCTGCTCGCTCAATTCTATCAAGCACAGCCAGTTGTTTTTCTGCGGGCAATTGCTTCGTTATCATTTTACGTAATAGCTCAGCATTGGTACGAGAAACTGCAATAGGAGTGCGCAGTTCATGGCTTGCATAGCCTAAAAAGCGTTTTTCTCTGTCTAAGGTTTCCTGCACAGAGCTTAAACTTGACTGTACTATATCGGCTAACGTGTTTAGTTCACTGTAATGAAAATTAGGACGAGGCTGAGTTAGCTTGTCTTTATCAAGCGATTTGGCCCACTCTTTTAACTGTTCAACGGGATTGGCGACTTTGCGCAGTACTAAAAAAAGCACTAATGAAAACAACATAATCGCAATCAATCCGACAAGTAAAATATAGATAAATTGCGGCGGTTTATTACTGCGCTTTTGTTTGTATTTCTTATCTAGCATGACAGAGGCATAACGCACTGTATCGCCAGATATTACCTTCATTGCAAACAAGGCTCTTTTGGGTTGATCGATTATCGGTAACCCATCGATTTTTTTGGTTAACTGATTAGGCTCTAGGTCATTAACATCAATGTTATCTTGGATCACTTGGGGCAATGACTCCCAACGAGTCGCGACGGTAAGTTCCCCTATCGTTAAGGGCTTGTCGCCCTCTAATGTTATTTCATTCGCTTGAGAGCGAACAAAGTTTGTCATCGCAACATCTAACCCAGAAAAAAAATAACTGACCGCAACAGCTGACATGCCGACAACGATAACAGTGCCAGTGAGTAACATGGCAAGTAAAAAGTATATTTTTATGCTGGGTCTTATCTTCATGATGTGGGCACACTCTTTTCAGATTCAACTTTAAGAACAAAGCCTTGGCCTGTTATCGTATGAATTAACTTATGCGCTTCTTCGCAGTTTCCATCCACCGCTTTACGTAAGTTAAACATGTGCACTTTAAGACTATTACTGTCTGGCTGCTCATCTCCCCACACACTTTGCATGAGCTTTTCTCGTGAAACGACTTTAGGACTTTCTCGTAATAAACACTCAAGTATTTTAGTCGCTGTGGGTGACAATTTAAGCGGCTGCTGTTTTCGTGTAGCCGTTTTACTGTGCAGATCTAATGCTAAATCCGCTACCATAAGTTTACTTACCTCGCCGCTGCGTCTGCGTGATAGCACTTGCGATCGTACAATTAACTCTTCCATCGCAAAGGGTTTAATGAGGTAATCATCTGCCCCTTTTGAAAAGCCAACTAACTTATCATCTAAGGTATCTCGGGCGGTAAGCATTAGCACTGGTACATCAATGCCTTGAGCGCGTATACGTTCACACACTTCAAGACCATTCATTTTCGGCAGGTTTAAATCCAACACCACAACATCGTATTGATTGGTTTCAATTAAATTAACGCCGACAGCGCCATTGGCTGCGTGATCGCACTGAATATCTTCCAGTTCAAGGTAATCAATAATCGCTGTTGCTAGGTCAATATCGTCTTCAACCAGAAGTAACTGCAAATGATCAGACATTGTTTTCCCTCTTAGATTCCATATCAGTGCGAGGCTTTATCACTCGCGAATAATTGTGTATTCAATAGCCGTTACGCTGCACATAACGAGCATCATTCACTGAGCAATAAGATCACATACTCAGTCTAACTGAATCGAACGATGCGTTATACCAATCAGTATAA
>NZ_JBFRMK010000160.1:0-1385 GCF_041470405.1 Shewanella sp. 10N.286.45.A1 | reverse complement strand
GTGCCAGGTAAAACATTAACCAGTAATGATTGGTCAGCCGAAGCTAAGTTTGCAGTTCTCATTGAAACTGCGCCAATGTCAGAAACTGAAATTAGCCAATATTGCCGAGAAAAAGGCTTGTTTCGAGAACAAGTGCAGCAATGGAAACAAGATTGTTTAGGGGGCTTTACGACAAGTGAAGTTCAAGCCAAAACGATTAAACAGCAAGCCAGAGCAGACAAGGCAGAGATCAAATCCCTGCAACGAGAGTTACGCTACAAGGAGAAGGCGTTAGCAGAAACAGCAGCTTTACTGGTGCTTAGAAAAAAGCTCAATGCGCTTTGGGAGGACGACAACGAGGAGAGTTAACGCCTTTGCCTAAGCGCATAACATTGGTGGGTTTAATACAGGAAGCTTATGCCCACGGCGCACGTCTTTACAAGGCTTGTGCTGAAGCAGAGCTAAGTAAGCGGACGTATCGGCGGTGGTATCGAGCTGGAAAAGTACAAGCTGACTTAAGGCCCACGGCGGTAAGGCAGGAGCCAGCCAACAAGCTTAGTAACGACGAGAAAAAGCTGATTTTGGCAACCTCGAATGAGGCAAGGTTTTCGAGTCTACCGCCCTCGCAAATCGTGCCGACGCTGCTTGATGAAGGGGTTTATATCGCTTCAGAGTCGAGTTTTTACCGAGTGTTAAAAGCCAATGCTCAATTAAATCGACGTGGACGAAGTCAAAGCATAACAAAAAGAAGTAAACCTGATGCTTATGTTGCAGATGAGCCGAACAAAGTGTGGTCTTGGGATATCACTTATTTAGCCTCGGTCATCAAAGGACGCTTTTATTATCTGTATATATTTGAAGATATTTATAGCCGTAAAATTGTGGGTTATGAAGTCCATGACCGTGAATGTGGTGAGCTCGCAGCGGAGCTAATGCAACGCAATATGCTGCGTGAGCAGTGTTTTCAAAAGCCACTGGTATTGCACTCAGATAATGGTGCTCCGATGAAGTCGTTAACAATGAAAGCCAAGCTTGAAGAGTTAGGCGTTACCGCATCATTAAGCCGCCCAAGTGTAAGTAACGATAACCCTTACTCCGAGTCACTGTTTAGAACCTTAAAGTATCGGCCAGAATGGCCTAGCAGTGGGTTTAAAAGTATCACAGAAGCCCGAGAATGGGTCGAACAATTTGTGACTTGGTACAATACTAAGCATAAGCACAGCAAACTCAACTTTGTATCACCGAGTGAGCGTCATGCGATGCAAGATAGGGCTATTTTATCTAAGCGTAAGACAGTGCTAAAAGAAGCGAGGTCAAGAAATCCTAAACGCTGGCCAAACGGTATAAGGAACTGTGACGTTATCGGGAAGGTCGTGTTGAATCCAGAAAAAGAGTCTGAACCTGAA
>NZ_JBFRMK010000159.1:0-14715 GCF_041470405.1 Shewanella sp. 10N.286.45.A1 | reverse complement strand
TTACTTTGATGTTAGGTACGCCTGCGGTGAGTACAGGCCTTACTTTGATGTTAGGAACACCTGCGGTGAGTACAGGCTTTACCTTGATGTTAGGTACGCCAGCAGTGAGTACAGGCTTTACTTTTATGTTAGGAACACCAGCTGTTTGTAGGTCAAATGCTAGGTAGTTGCTATCGAAATTATCTATTGACGTGTGACTAGAAGCCATAACTGGAAGTGAACATGCAAATGCAACTGAAGCAACTAATCCATTAATTATCTTTTTCATCTTAACCTTCTCAAAGTATCATTTTTTTGACTATTGAGAAGGTTGTTGCAGATGTTGTGCCAATGTTTACATGATTGAGTTATTGCGCTTTATTTAGTGACACCGCCTTTAATGGTTTAGCATTTGTATCATTGTGCAGAAGGTTAGTGAACTCATGTTCGGTTACTGCTTTACTATAAATATAACCTTGGATCTCTTCGCATTTAAGTGCTCGTAAAATACTCAGCTGAGATGTTTCTTCCACGCCTTCACCAACCACTGAAAGCCCCATGTTATGGGCGATAGTGATAATTGAATCGACCATTTTTAAATCGCGATCGGATTTATCGATATCGTCAACGAATGCTTTATCAATCTTAAGCGTATGGATTGGAAAACGCTTTAAATATGACAGCGAAGAGTAACCGGTACCAAAGTCATCGAGGGCTAAACTCACCCCCATTTTAGATAGTTGTTGCATCACTTTTATCGCTTTTTCCGGCTCACGTATTACCGTTCCTTCGGTTATTTCAAGCTCTAAGTTTGCTGCAGGCAGCTGAGTTAATCGCAACACCGATTCAATGCGTTGTTGAAGATCGGGAAGAGCAAACTGTTTTGAGGACAAATTAACAGCTACACGGCCATTAAACAAACCTTGCGAGCGCCATTTCTGCGCGGCAAAACAGGCTTTTTTTAGCACTATATCGCCGATCTCAACAATGAGCCCGTTCTCTTCAGCCAACGGGATAAAGCTATTAGGCGGAATTAAGCCATGTTCTGGATGATTTAAGCGAACGAGTGCTTCCATGCCAGCCATATTACCGGTTTTTAAGTCAATTTTAGGTTGGTAGTACACTTCAAAAAGGTCATCTTTTATGCCTTCTCGGATCAGGTTTTCCACCTCTAATTGTCTAATGGCATTTTTGTTGAGTGATTCTGAATAGAACTGGTAGCGATTACCGCCAGCTGATTTAGCGTGGTACATAGCAATGTCGGCTTTACGTAACAGGGCCTGCTCATTTTGATCATCTTCAGGATATAAAACGATGCCGATACTTACCCCTACCACAACTTTTTCAGCGGACAGTTGAAAAGCGGTTTCAAAGGCATGGATTACCGTTTTTGCAATAACAGCACTAACACCAATATCAGGGTTTTTGTCTATTAAAATTGCAAATTCATCACCACCTAAACGGTAGATACTGGTGTGATGAGGCACAGCGGCTTGAATTCGTTCAGAAACAAGAATAAGTAACTCATCGCCGACTTGGTGACCCAGAGAATCGTTAATTTTCTTAAAATTATCGAGATCTAAAACCATCAAGGTATGGTGAGAGTCTCTTTTCACCAAGTTACCGAGTGTCACCATAAGGTTAGAACGGTTGGGCAGGTTAGTCAGCAGGTCGTTATTGGTGAGCTTCCTTAGCTCCTCCTCTTGCTGCTTACGGCGACTGACATCAGAGAAAATACCAACATAGTGGGACAATTCGCCTTGGTCATCGTAAATAGCATCAATCGTTAGCTCCATGAGGAAGCTAGTGCCATTGCCTCGAGCTGATTCGACTTCATTACTCCACCGACCTTGCTGCTTTAATATGGAGCGGATCTGCTCTGAGTAACTATCTGGATATAAGTCAAAATTAAATTGGGTACCTATAAAATCTTTTTTAGCTAGCATTGAAAGATCACAGCAAGCTTCATTCACCTCTACAAAACAGAACTCGTTATCTAAAATAAACATACCTTCAGAGATATTTTGAATCGCCCGCTCAAATAGTCTCAGTTGCTCTTCAGCTTGTTTAAAATTACTAATATTCTTAATCGTACCTGTCATACGCAGCGCATTGTCGTTTTCATCACGCTCTACAATTTTTGCACGATCTAATATCCACACCCAATCGTCAGACTTGCCTTTAACGCGATACGCTGCTTCAAAATGGTCAGTCTCGCCATAGAAATGCTTATTCAAGGCATCACGTACTCGAATTTGATCCATAGGATGAATATTACTCTCTTCACCCTCTTGACCTGAGCGTTGGCCATCTCTTGGGAATTCTAACGAGCCCCAAATATTTGAGCGATAAATTTGGCCTGTTTCAATGTCCCAATCCCACATCTCATCGCCGCTACCCCATAGTGACAGTTTCAGCCTCTCTTCACTTTCTGCAATCTTTTTTTGAATCTCTCTACGCTTAAAAGAGACTTTGATTATAGTGACTGATACCAATAAAGTTAGTATGAAATAGATTACTTTTGCATAGATAGATAACCACCATGGTGGAGTAATCTCAATACTTAGAGTTTTCTCTTTCCCTGCTAACCCTGTTACAGGATCTATTGCACGAATTACAAATTCATATTCATCCGGCGACAAGTTGGTATAGGTAGCTGAATTTATTCCTTCCGAGTTTATTTGTGCATCAGAAAGCCCATGCATTTGATAGACATAGTTAATGTTCTTAAGTGGGCTTTTAGGACTATTGAATGTAAGTGTAAATGGATAGTCAGAATATTTAAGGCTAATTTTTCTTGTTTTGTTTATTTGGTTTGTAAGGATGTTACCATTTGAATTTTCTGGGATATTAAAAACTAATAATTCACTTAAGTTTACAGTGGGTGGAGTATGACGGTATAAGTAGTTATTCAATCTATCTATAGATAGGAGGCTGATTCCACTAATCCCACCTAAGTAAATGTTGTTATTTTTCTTATATATTGATTGCGCATTATACTCTTCCTGGACTCCTTGCTCTTTGTTTAAAATATACCGTTGGTTATTACCTTTGTCTTCGATAAATAATTCATTGGTGGATGAGGCAATGATATACTTCTCACTCTGAGATATTGAAAATATCGGCTTTTCATTACTATACAGCTCGACTATAGTTTTCTCTTTAGCTTTGTACTCATTTAGACCATTACCAGTACCAAATAATATTCTTTCTCCAAAAGTATCAATGCTAATAACTAATTGTTTAGTATATATAGAAGAGACAGAATTATCTTGTAATTTAAATAGTCCACCTTGGCTAGCGATTAAAATCGTGCCGTCATGTTCTTTTATATCAAAAATAGGGTTGCTTTCATCAATCAAATACTCTTTTGAGAAACCTGTCTCAATAAAGTATTGAAAAATGGAGCCAGAAGTTGAACCTACAAAAAGGCTACCGCCATCTTTTGATGCTTTAACGATAAATAGAGGAGTATCCAAAATAGAAGCCACCTCTTCTGTTTTAGTATCTATCTCAATAAGGCCTTCGCCACTGGCAATATAAATTTTTTCATCAATTTGTACGGCAGATTTGGGTCCCTTTATATATGAGTTATACTCTTTAATGTTATGTAGGTTAGCATCTAACACTCTTATGCTCTGGTCATCGGCAGCCACAATTAATTCTGAAGCATCGCCGGGAGAGATCGACCAGACATTACCTCCTTCAACAACTCTAGTTTGAGTCAAGTTGCCGTTATCATCGATAATAATGAATCCAGTATTTTGGTTAAGTACAAATGTTTTTGTTTTTCCTCTAATGATTTGTGGATGAGCCAAGTTTTTTTCTGAAATTTGCAACTTGCCTATAAAAATAGGGTTATGTATATCACTAAGGTTGAAAATTTCACTTTTTATGAGCCCAAAATCTTTTTCTGACTTTTCTGTAACACTTAGATATGACTTTGAATCTATTTTTATCAAGGATTCATTCTTATAGATAAATGTTCCCGAGTTTTTAAATATAATAAGTTCTTCGTTTATTACTTTTATAGCGTTAGTGTTATCTGCAATTAGTCTTGTTTGTCCATCAAACTTATACACATTTCCTGAATAGTTTCTGGCAAACATGTTTTTTTTGAAAAATAGAATGTTTTTTACTGTGCCGAAATCCCCATGATATTTATTTTTGAGAGACAACATATTGTTACTGAGTTCATTTATGATATATATGGCATTTTCTGTACCAATGAAAAGATTATTCTGATGTTCATGTATGGTCCAAACTGCCTCATTTAACTCAAATCCAAGTGCTTTAGATGAGGTTATTTTATCTTGCAAAGGATCATAAACAGATAGGCCTTTATCAGTGCCGATAAACATTGATCCGCTTTGACTGATGTAAAGGCTTCGGATAAATGCACTTGCTAATTCGTTTCTTTCTGAAGGGAAGTAGTGCCGAAAATGTTTACCGTCGTAGCGATTTAGGCCATTGAGAGTGCCAACCCAAACATAGCCATCATCGTCTTCGACTATTGAGGTTAAGTTACTCTGGGAGAGCCCTTCTGGTACGCCTAACGAAACAGCATTTAGCGTAAATGCTAAAGAGGACTGAAGCGGGACAAAAGAGATGAGCAAAAAAAGTACAATTTTTAGTAATGTCTTAGGCATATTTATAATTTTATTTTTAGTCAATGTCATAAGGCAACAGTGGATAATACTCACTTTTTCAGAAAGTGAAGTCATTGTCAAAAACCTTCGTGTATTTTGTAGCTAATTATCATTATCAGTGTCCTTTCAGTATGATATCTGTCCGTTTAGCTTGTTTTTATTGCTTTTTGATCCTTTAAGTTCCGGATAACGAAGTGGCTCGGCTTTATCTATGTAACAAGTTACCACTGAAATTATAGTCGTTAGTAATCAAATTGTTCTGCTTTAAGTTTGAAGGCTCTAAGATCTAAAATCATATTGTTGGACTTTAGTGGCGTTTGGTCTTGATGAGACTCTCCGGTGCTAAACAACACCAGTCTGTCACAGTGCTTAGTACGCATTTTATTCATAATGAATTTGATTAAATCAGAACGTGTTAACGTTTCAATTTGCGCGACCACTTTTTCACGTTGGTTAAACTGAAAATCTTTATTACCTATGCTTGACCAATAGCGCTGACTGCGCGTTTTAAGGTTTGAGTCATGCTCCATAACTTGGTTTATTAGACCTGTTTTGGTCGCTTCCCATTGCTCGTTGGTTATTTGTAAAATGGCGTAGGTAAAATCTGCGATAAACTCGTCAATGGCCTCGAGCAAAACCTGTGGACCCGTGCTAGGTGATTGGATATAGAAAATGATACCAGGATAGCGATTAAGCGGTAGGTATCCTGTTCCTACCATATAACCTAACTGTCTTTGGGTTCTCAACTCATGGAAAAAGGTTGAAGACATAGTGTGATTCAACAGGCTTAACACTGCCATGTTATCAGGAGTCGCGGTATCAGATTGGTAATAGACGATAATACTACTGTCTTGGTGCTCTACTGGGATCTCTCTTAACAAGGTACCTTTATTAGTGAGATCAATTAGCTCTCTCGAAGACTCTGCACTTGGAGAGCTTACTAGCGATAAGATTTTATCAAGTTTAATACCTAGGACTTTTGCTTCACTCTCCAACCAGTCACCGTAAACCAAGCCCTCTAGATGCACCTTCTCATAAAAACTTTTGACATGGGCATGCAGATCTTCAAGGGTTATCTCTTCTAGAAATTCGGCCATACGGGCTGGTTCAAAGCTGCGTTTTTGCAATGTGACAGTCAGGCTAGTAAAGAGTTGGGATATTGGCTTTGCTTGAGTATGGTTATACCAACTGCGTAATATTTGTCTTTTAATTAATTCGAAACGACTTTGGGTAAAGTTTCGTTCGCGTGCTTTTTCAATCACAAGAGATAACAGCGCTTGTTGCTTGCCGGTGAATCCGGTTAAGTGAAGCGTTATTCCACCTTGATGGGGATAAATATTGTAACTAAGCCCGGCAACTTCAGCCTGATAGGTGAACTCGGTCAGGTAATCGAGCAGCATCTCAACGTATAGTCTTGTTAGTGCAGCATGTTTTGGCGAGGCGGCTGCTTGGGCTGAGTCCAATGACAGATACAAATGCCCTTTAGGGACATTAAACTCATCATCTTTTTTATGCCAAATCCGATACCCATCCTCTTGAGCAACGACTTGGGGGACAGAGCCATTACTTTTCTCCGCTCTGGCAACGCAATGATCAATAATGAATGGATTTGCTGCTGGCAGCGTTAACTCTGGGCGTATATTGGGTGCTGACCAACGCGCTAAGTCATCAGCTTGTATAGGCCGTATTTGGTAGGGAGAGTGATACCAAGCAGCTTGTTTGTCAGTATCAAGCTCTGGAGCAATAAGCTGTAATCGCATATTGCTTGGGTTCATTAGTGCCAAAAGTTGCTTTGTTTCGGCAACGTCGAGGCCATCCATACGATAGTCACCATAGACAACATCTTCAATATCGTAGTGGTGCATGTTTATGCTTAAATGGCTCGCTAAATCTAAGGCTTTTACCTGTTCTTGGTATTGGAAGGCAACTTTGAGTAACGCAGCTCTTTCATCGTAACGCCAGTGTTCAAGGCCATTTTCTTTAATCAAGGCAATATATTCAAAAGCACAGTCGATTACGTGTTTAAGGTTGTTTAAACCTCGGTCTGTCAATTGAATACTAATATTGTAATCTTTGAAATTGTAGCCATTAACCCCGCCACCTGCAGACAAGTTATTTGCAAGACCTTTTTCCTTCAGGTAAGAGAGTAAACTGCCTTTTCCTTCGTAGCCCAGAAGATGGCTAATAAAGGTCAATGGTTTGTGTTTGTAGAAAGCCTCAAGGGCAGGTAGAGCAAATGTAATCGCAATTCGTCTTTGCTCTTTCAGCGGGACGATATTGATTCTTGTTTGTAATTGCTCGGTTAGATAAATAGGCGTATCAGGATATTGTACTGCTAATTCACGATGTTCTATTTGGCCAAAATAGCGCGTAGCGAGCTTAGCCAATTCATCTAGTTTGCTTGGTGCAACAATGCACAACGTCATTTTGTTAGCACTGTATTTCTCTTTATAAAAAGCGATCAACTCTGCTCTTAAACCTGATTCATCACCTGCTAATGTTTCTAAATTGCCGACAGAGAACTTTGAAAATGGGTGAGCAGGATTGACGGTCTCTTTTTGCACTTGGTAGACACGACGAATATCGTCCTTTAGCTTCATGCTAAATTCTGACTCTATGGCATGTCGTTCTCGCTCTACCAGCGCGACGTCGAACAAAGGCGCGACGAAAAACTGACTGAACCTGTCCAATGATTCTTCAAATTGCGCTGCGTTAATACTATAAAAAAAGTTGGTGTGTTCAGTGCCTGTCCAGGCGTTATTACTGCCGCCATGTTGGTTAATAAAAGCGGAGTACTCACCTGCTTGAGGAAACTTCTCTGTCCCAAGAAAAAGCATATGTTCAAGAAAGTGTGCCATACCTGGGCGAGAGATAGGATCGTCGAAATGACCTACCGCTACGGCCATTGATGCAGCGGCTTCGGTTGATTGACTATCTTCGACTAGCAGTACCGATAACCCATTATCTAAGGTTAAGCTGCGATACTTGCGGTGGTCATTTGGACTGGTGATAACTTTTTTATTTGTTGGCAAAAGTATTGCTCCAATGGATCAAACAGCACAAACCTAGATAATTACTTTAGTAATCTCTTACAGATAAAGCACGAATAAAACCTAATTCCCATCAAGTAGCTGCATCACTTCTTAGTGCCAAAGCACGTATTGAGAGGCGTTCAAGTTTGCTGTAATAACTTAACTTGCCATCATTTTTACTTATCTTCAAATACAAGCTGGCCAAACAGCAAATAAAGCTTTCTGTTTGGCTAAATATGGGGCAATTTTAGCTGGATGGTCACTCTGGCGGCTAACAATGTTATTTATCCTAAAGCGCGACTATGTGCTATTCGACTAATGATTAACAAAAAACGGTATGTTGCTGTCAATATTCAGACTACAATTAGCCAATAAGAACAAAAATTGGGAGTAGCCACGAAGTATGCAGCTATTTTTAATGCGTCATGGTGAAGCAGGTTTTAATGCACACTCAGATAGAGAACGCACATTAACTGACTTAGGCCGCCAGGACACCGGCTTGATGAGTAATTGGTTAGGTCAGAGCGTTACTGAATTTGATCTAGTTTTGGTGAGCCCATATTTACGCGCACAACAAAGTTGGCAAGAGGTACAGAAGCACTTTCCAAAGCCTAGAAAATGGCTAACGCTTGATGAACTTGTTCCGGCGGGTGATCCTGCGACTGTTGCCGATACTATTGTTGCCTATGCTGAACACTATGAGGCCAATAATGTACTGGTTTTAGCGCATATGCCGTTATTGGGTTATCTAGTGAGTGAATTGGTTCCTGGTATTGAGCCACCACTGTTTGCGACTTCAGGTACGAGTCTGATCTCAAAGAGTGGCAATAATAGCTCAATAGAGTGGCAGTATGCACCGCATATGATTGGTTAATAATGCTTTAATTTATTGCTAAAAAAATGAGTCCAAATGGACTCATTTTTTATGTTTTTAAAATCTCTGGGTTCATCGACGATAGGGAAGGTCACCGATATCGATGAGCACCAGTAAGGCTGCATCGCCACCCCATTCCTTAGTCGCTTGATGGAATGCTTTTACATGGGGATGTTGTGCTAGCCACATCGGAATATTCTGCTTTAAAATCCCAGTCCCATGTCCATGCATAATACAACAACAGTGACTTTGCTGTTTTACACAGGCTTGGATCAGTGCAGCAAGCTCTAGCTTTGCTTCTGATTGCCGCATGCCGTGCAGATCTAATAGAAGATCTGGAGCGTAATCGCCTCGTCGCAGACGCTTAACCTCAAAGCTATCAACATCATCTCTTGCCCATTTCATTGGACCATTTTCTGGCAGCAAAGGTTGATAAGTATCGGAAAAGAAACTGTCAGCGTGCAGCTGTTGCTCTTTTTCTTCAATGACTTTGCGATCTTTAGGCGCAGTTTTGAAGTGGCGTTTGTTTTGCTCCAAAGGTTTCATGCCCTTTGTCAGCTCGGCAAATAGTGCCAATTCATCTTTATCTGTTTTTTTATTCATAAGGGTATTTTATTGAATCCGATGCCATATGAATAGAGTTCAGTTACAATGAGTCGGAATAAAAACGTTGGAGTGAATTTTGGATAAGATTTTTGTTGATGAAGCCGTTAATGAATTAAGAACTATCGGTGATATGTTGCGCTGGGGTGTCAGTCGTTTTAATGATGCAAATATATACTACGGCCATGGTACTGACAATGCTTGGGATGAAGCCATCGCATTGGTATTTCATGCATTACACCTGCCAGAACAGCTTGGCCAACAAGTCATTCACTCTAACTTGACGATCAGTGAAAAACACAAAATCGTTGAGTTGATCATTCGCCGAGTAAGGGAGCGTTTACCCGTTCCGTATCTTACCAATAAGGCGATGTTTGCCGGTTTAGAGTTTTATGTTGATGAAAGAGTGCTGGTTCCTCGTTCACCAATCGCAGAGCTGATCGCTAACCGTTTTAGCCCTTGGTTATATAATAAGCAAGTTAATCGCGTTATGGATCTGTGTACTGGTAGTGGCTGTATTGCCATTGCGTGTGCTTATGAGTTTGAAGATGCGGAAGTCGATGCATTGGATATCAGCGATGATGCTCTAGAAGTCGCGCAGATAAATATTGAGACGCTGGGCGTCATGGATAGAGTCTTCCCGATGGAGTCGGATCTATTTTCTGCGATTCCAAAAGGTCCGCAGTACGATTTGATTGTATCAAATCCACCGTATGTTGATGCTGAAGATATCGGCGATATGCCTGATGAGTATCATCATGAGCCTGAAATAGGTTTAGCATCTGGCCGTGACGGCTTGGATTTAACTAAACGTATTCTAGCGAATGCAGCGGATTACCTAACAGAAGATGGCTTGTTGGTGGTTGAAGTGGGTAACTCTATGGTGCATATCATTGAGCAATTCCCTGATGTGCCATTTACTTGGGCTAGCTTTGAAAATGGTGGTGATGGGGTGTTTATCCTTACACGCGACCAACTAGTTGAGAATGAATCACTATTTGTTATCTACAAAGATAGTGAATAATAGCGGTTAGCCACTTAGCTTAATGAGGCTGCTATAAGTGAGTACCTACTTCTTTAGTGGAGTAGGTACTAATCTAATTATGAAAATTGAGGTGTAGAAAACGGATGTCGGGAAATAGTATTGGACAAAATTTTGTCGTCACTACATTTGGTGAGAGCCACGGAGTCGCCTTAGGTTGTATTATTGATGGTTGTCCTCCAGGTGTTGAGTTAAGTGAAGCAGATATGCAACACGATCTAGATCGCCGCCGACCAGGAACCTCTCGATATACTACTGCTCGTCGTGAACCCGATGAAGTGCGCATCTTATCTGGTGTGTTTGAAGGACAAACAACCGGTACTTCAATTGGGCTTTTGATTGAAAATACCGATCAACGCAGTAAAGATTACTCAAACATTAAAGATCTGTTCCGTCCTGGTCATGCTGACTACACCTATCAGCAAAAGTATGGCGTGAGAGATTATCGTGGCGGTGGTCGCTCATCGGCGCGTGAAACGGCTATGCGAGTGGCTGCAGGCGCAGTTGCTAAAAAGTATTTGAAACAAGTTCATGGTGTAGAGATTAATGCCTACCTGTCTCAGCTTGGGCCAATCAAAGCTGAAGCTGTTGATTTCGAAGAGATAGAGAAAAATGCATTTTTCTTCCCTGACGCGTCAAAGCTAGAAGCTTTAGATGAGTACATGCGTGACCTTAAAAAAAGTGGCGATTCAATCGGTGCCAAAGTGACCGTAGTCGCAACGGGTGTACCCGTTGGTTTAGGCGAGCCTGTTTTTGATCGATTAGATGCAGAAGTTGCCCATGCTTTAATGGGGATTAATGCGGTAAAAGGCGTTGAAATTGGTGATGGTTTTGAAGTGGTCAACCAAAAAGGTTCTGAGCACCGTGATTTGATGTCACCAGAAGGCTTTGCTTCCAATCATGCTGGCGGCATACTCGGTGGGATCTCATCAGGTCAACCAATCGTTGCCCATATCGCAATGAAACCAACGTCAAGCATTAGCGTACCTGGCGAAAGTATGACGGCACAAGGCGACTCAGCTGAAGTGGTCACCAAAGGCAGACACGACCCATGCGTAGGCATTCGTGCTGTACCCATTGCAGAAGCAATGTTAGCGATAGTATTAATGGATCATTTACTACGTCACCGTGCACAAAATATGGATGTGAATAGCAGTACACCAGTTATCGGAATGCGTTAATGTTTCAGCCCAAAAACACAGAGCAGCAATTACGCTGGCTCTGTGCTTGTTATTTTTTCTTCTTTTCTATTCTTGGCGTCATGGTGCCTTACTTAGGCGTATTTTTTGATAGCCGTGGTTTTAATGCCCAAGAGATCGGTTTTTTACTGGCCATTTTAATGGGAACTCGCATCATTGCACCTAATCTATGGGCTATTGTGGCTGATAGAACGGGTATGCGTGCAGAACTCATTAAGATCGGTGCCGGCGCTGCTGCGGTCTCTTACCTAAGCTTTTTCTATGATGGCAGCTTGACGTATCTCGCAATCAGTCTTGCCGTTTATACCTTTTTTTGGAACGCTATTTTGGCGCAACTAGAGGTTATTACCTTAGAAACCCTCGGCGAAAACGCGACACGTTATGGCGCTATTCGTAGCTGGGGCAGTGTTGGATACATCGTTCTGGTGGTTGGTGGCGGTTTTGCTATTGGCCATTGGGGGCCTCAAATTCTCCCCTATATAGGCATGGCACTCTTTATCGGTATGTTAGCTAGTGCATTGCCGCTGCCGGCAAACAGAGCAAAGATAGAGAAAGAGGTAAAACGTCAACCAATCACATTTAATAAAGCGGTTATTTGGTTTCTAATTTCAGCCATGTTGCTGCAGATGAGTGCAGGTCCTTTTTATGGTTTCTTTGTTTTATACCTGAAACAGGCGGGTTATACCGAAGCAGTTGCGGGGATATTCGTCGCCTTGGGTGTGGTTGCTGAAATCATCATGTTTATGTATGCCCCCAAGCTACTTGGCCGCTTTGGCGTAAAGTTGTTACTGTTTATTAGTATCGCACTGACTGCCGTGCGTTGGTTGTTGCTTGCTTTTGGGGTAGACAGTTTATTGTGGCTAAGTTTGAGCCAAGTATTGCATGCTTTCACCTTCGGGCTAACACACGCCGCGTCGATTCAGTTTGTACATAAGCATTTTGATATAAGCCGACGTAGCCAAGGACAAGCGCTTTATGCCAGCCTTAGTTTTGGTGTTGGCGGTGCATTAGGTACTTGGTTATGCGGTATTATTTGGGGAGACGGCTCTGGTGCGGTGACGACTTGGGTCTTTGCTGCGTTTTGTGCTGTTCTGTCAATGGTTGCTGTATTGTTTATCCCGTCATCAAAACGTGATGTTAGTGGTGAAGTGAGCGCGGCGTAATATGTGTTTTACTATGATAATTTGGCTTTAAATGGAGTTTGTCAAAGTGAGTAAGTTTCGTCTTGGTTTGATTATTAACCCACTTGCAGGGTTAGGTGGCAGCGTAGGTTTAAAAGGCAGTGATGGTGTTGCAGACATTGCGTTAGCGAAAGGAGCTGAGCCGAAATCTCATCTGCGAATGGAGCAAGCTTTAAACGTTGTTTTACCTTATCAAGACCGAATAGAGGTGATAACGGCTTCTGGTGATATGGGAGAAACACTAGCGCGAAAAATGGGCTTCAATGTTCGCGTCGTCTACCAAGCACCGACTGATACCGCTGCGCAAGATACTCAGGCTGTTGTTGCTGAACTACTGAATGAAACATTAGATCTATTATTGTTTGCAGGTGGTGATGGTACTGCACGAGATATTTACGCGATTGCTGACGATAACATACCAGTACTTGGTGTGCCTGCAGGAGTGAAAATCCATTCAGGTGTTTATGGGATCACTCCACATGCATCAGGCGTGGTGCTGAAAATGCTGCTAGAAGGTGAGTTAGTGAGTTTGATGAGCGCTGACGTGATGGATATCGACGAAGCCGCATTTAGAACGGGAGTCGTTAAAGCTAAGCGCTTTGGCGAAATGTTGGTACCTGCAGAGCCGCGCTATGTGCAAGCTGTGAAAATGGGCGGCAAGGAAACCGATGAGTTAGTACTTGCAGATATTGCTGCTGAGGCTATTGAGTTAATGGAAGATGAGCTCGTTGTAATAGGCTCTGGTAGCACGGTTGCTGCAGTCATGGAAGAGCTTGGTCTAGACAATACTCTACTCGGTGTCGATCTCATTCAACAGCAGCAACTTCTAGCCAGTGATCTGTCGGCTGAAGAGTTGCTCAAACTCACCGAAAACCAGTCGGTTAAGCTATTCATAACCCTTATTGGTGGACAAGGCCATATATTGGGTCGAGGTAATCAACAGTTATCACCACAACTCATAAGACGAGTAGGCAAAAACAATATTGTTATTTTAGCGACAAAAACAAAGCTAAAAGCACTTGAAGGACGGCCACTAATTGTGGATAGTGGCGACCCTGAATTAGATAAAGAGCTAACGGGTTATTATAAAGTGGTAACTGGCTATCACGATTATGTGATGTATCAAGTGGCCAATCCCGATTTAGCCTAGTTAATACGGCGGGATTAGTTGTATCGAATGCCGTTAATTATTACCTATTGGAATAAGCCCAATAGTTTGAGATTGTGGAGCACTCAATGATAGAGAAGTATGAGCAAACCCTTCAAGATTGGATAGAAAGCATTGTTGCTGAAGGCGACGATGATGCCCTATTTGCCAGTGGATACCTACAAGGACACTTTGCGGTAGTGCTATCGAAACTTGAGAATGAAACTGATCAAGGTACTCAAGCGTTAGCATTGCAGATGGTTGAATGTTTAGCGCTTGCTAGAGAAGAGCTTGATGACAATGACTATGCGCTTGTTAATGATGCTTGGTCACAGTTGAGCAGTAAGTTGGCGGCTTGAGCCAACCATGTTTGAGTTATTAAGTTTATGAGTATTCAGCGATTTAGCGCTATAGGGTTATTAAACCCTAAAAGCCCTACTAATGTCGGCGGCATTATGCGCGCAGCGGGTTGTTATCGTGCGGATGCGGTTTTTTATACTGGCAAGCGTTATCCATTAGCCGCGAGCAATGGTAATGCGCAGTACAATACCGATACTAAAGCGGCGAGCGAGCAGATCCCACTGACTGGCGTTGAGTCTCTTGTTGATGCCATTGCTGCTGATGTGACTGTTGTTTGTGTCGATCTGGTAGAAGGAGCTATTCCACTACCTGAGTTTGAACATCCAGACAAAGCGATATATATTTTTGGTCCAGAAGACGGCACTATCAGTCAACAAGTGATTAATCGCGCCGATGCTGTTGTATATGTGCCGACAGTGGGTTGTATGAACTTAGCAGCATCGGTTAACGTTTTACTTTATGACAGGCTGGCTAAATCAGCAGCTACAGTGACCGGAGATGAGTTGATCCGTACTAGTCGTGATACCAATAATCGAGTCAGAGTAAAACGCTAGTCCAGAAAGTTGTTAACCTAATTGAGCCACAGCTAAGACTGTGGCTTTTTTGTAGGTTTAATTTACTGTACTAATTGCTTATACCAATTGCATTA
>NZ_JBFRMK010000158.1:0-2612 GCF_041470405.1 Shewanella sp. 10N.286.45.A1 | reverse complement strand
AGAATCCGACACAGGCTCACTCGACTACCTGATGACAATCGTAAACTTCCTTTTTGGCCTTGCAATTATCTGGATATTTTTTTCACTTTTTTATGCTCTTGGTGGTGGCACAGTCGCAGATCTGATAAATACAAATAGTTGGTAGCCACATACTCAGTAAAGTAACTGTTTGAAATCTAGTTAATGATAGGGAAACAAGCCAACATTTATTTGGCTTGTGATGTTAAGGTTTATACTTCAGCTTCGGCCATAATAGCCTCTATTTCGTCAACGGTTCTTGGTATAGCCTTAGAAAGATTTTCACAACCAGTATCGGTTACCAATACATCATCTTCTATACGAATACCCATACCACGATAAGCCTCTGGGACATCAGTTGCATCGAGAGGGATATAAATCCCTGGCTCGATTGTAAACACCATACCACTTTCAAGCCGAATCCAATTGCCAGAAGTGTCATGATAGGGTCCGACATCGTGTACATCCATCCCCAACCAGTGTCCTGTCTTATGAACCGTAAAGCGTTTATAGCTTTCAGTTGCCATAATGTGCTCGATTGATCCCGTTAGAAGTCCAAGCTCTTTGAGTCCGATAGCCATAACTTTCATGCAAGTCTCATGAATTGAGCTCCACGAAAGCCCCGGCCTAATTATTTCGATAGCGCGGTCTAGTGCGTTTAATACTATCTGATAAATTGCTTTTTGCTCATCAGTGAATTTACCGTTGACAGGATAACTACGGGTAATGTCTGAGGCGTAATATTGATATTCTGCGCCTGCATCAATCAAGAGCATTTGTCCGTCTTTTAAATCACAACAATTTTCTTCGTAGTGTAAACAGCAAGCATTATTGCCTGACGCAACAATATTAGGATAGGCCACATCGCTGCAGCCTTTATTGGCAATACTGAAGTTAAACAATGCCGAGAGTTCACGTTCATTGACGCCGGAGCTGCAAGCTTGCATTGCTTTTTTGTGCGCGTAGGTTGACGCTTCAACTGCAAGACGAATGTTATTTATCTCATCCTCCGATTTAATTAATCTATGCGGGTGCAGTACTTCAGCGAGTTGTTTTATTGCGACAAACTGTTTAGGAGTATCAAAAGAACCATAATGCCTATGATGATTAGCCCAGCTGAGGATCTCGGAAGAGAATCGGTTATTCTCGTCACAAATATAAAGATTACTGATGCCATCCATTAGGCATAACAGTTCAGTGGTAAACTCACTAACAGGATAAGCGTGATCAGCATTGTAGTGCTCGATTGCCCCACAAACGCCGGCGCGATGGCCAAAATTGACCTCTTGAACTTTATCTTTGGGCCGCAGAAAAAGATGAAAAGAGGTTGATTTATTTTTAATTAGAAGCGCAATGGCATCGGGTTCATCAAAACCAGTTAAATACAAGAAATTATTGTCTTGCCTGAAGTGATACTTAATATTTTTACTGCGCACTTTTTGCTGGTGGCCCGCAAGCAACACTAAACTGTTTTCCGGTAATTGATTAAGTAGCGCAATACGCCTTTGCTGATAGATGTCTACAACCACTTTAACTACTCATATTATTGTATATATTATTTATTACACTGTATTACGGTTTTTATAGCAAGTTCACGGTGCAATTGTTTCAATTGAATGGAATAATAGCGGCATCAAAGAGTTGAGAGATAATATTGTGAAACGAGCAGTTTTTTTAGATAGAGATGGCGTTATTAATATAGATCACGGCTATGTACATAAAGTCGATGATTTTGAATATGTCGATGGCGTTTTCGAGGCTTGTCTCTCATTAAAGAAAGCAGGCTACCTTCTTGCTGTTGTGACCAATCAATCAGGTATAGCCCGGGGTATGTACACTGAGGAGCAGTTTCATACATTAACAGAGTGGATGGATTGGAACTTTGCCGACAAAGGTGTAGAGCTAGACGGTATTTATTACTGTCCTCATCATGCAGAAAAGGGAGTGGGGGAGTACAAGATTGATTGTGATTGCCGTAAACCTAAATCTGGAATGATGTTAACAGCTGCAGAGTTCCTGAAAATTGATTTAAGCCGCTCTGTTATGGTTGGTGATAAACGTGATGACATGTTGGCCGCAAAAGCGGCTGGTATTCCAATTCGCGTGCTGGTGCGTACCGGTAAATCTGTAACAGATGAAGCGATTGCGGCAGCAACCGTTGTACTCGACTCAGTAGCGGAACTCCCAGCGTATTTAGCGGCAGAAGCCACCTAGATAGCATGTTTACTGTTGGCAAGAGTATTAAGCCAAAGGGTTAACGCAACATTTTAAAGGCGATTTGGCAGTATTCACTGCGATATCGGGTTGCCAAATAGCAGTTTAAAAGGGGCTTTTAGCCCCTTTTTTGCGCGTATCGTTTGAGAATTGTCCGCTTAACCATTTTATTGCATTTTTTCTCATTTAGCCCCTTGCGCTTACTCAGGATTTCCCTATAATGCGCATCCACTGACACGGCACCGCAGGCCAATCGCTCTTAGCAAAAGCTAGGTAGTACGGGACTTGCAGCGTAATCAGTACCTCTTTTGACGAAGAGGCGAGAGATTAACTTCTTCGGAAATTAACCTCAGGTGACAAACGCTTTAAGGGCTTCGGGT
>NZ_JBFRMK010000157.1:0-15374 GCF_041470405.1 Shewanella sp. 10N.286.45.A1 | reverse complement strand
CTCGAAAGATCAACAACCCCTAGCACCAAACATGCAAAAGCATATACATTCAGGAGTACAAGGTGGATAAATCTGCCTTTTTAACTGCGAAAAATAGCACCTTCACCCCAGTGACAGGATTAGCCTTTTTTGCAATCGCTTCCGGCTTTCTAATGAGCCTTATACCACTGTCGTTAACCTCATTTAACATGGACAGTTCACTGACAGCTTGGTTAGCCAGTATTTTCTACCTAGGCATACTCGTGGGCACAATGGGGGTGCAGTCTGTTATCACAAAGAGCAGTCATCGCTTTGCACTTATCCTGTTCCTATCTTTATTGATAGCAACCATATTGTTGATGCTCATGCTTCCAGTTGCGGGGGTATGGCTAACGGCACGATTCATTGCCGGCATAGCTGTTGCTGGTGTATTTGTCGTGGTGGAGTCTTGGTTACTCATGGCCGATAGCGCTAAACAAAGAGCCAAGCGATTAGGTTTATATATGATGTCGCTTTATGGCGGCAGCGCTTTAGGTCAGCTTGCTATTGGTCCTATTGGCATTAGCGGCTTAACCCCATTTTTCTGTGTCATAGGGCTGTTACTCATTGCCATACTGCCGCCACTGCTGGTTAAAAAGGGTCAGCCTTTACAGTTGCAGCATCAAAAAATAGGACTAAAAGAAGCACGTAAAATAAGCACGCCGGCCATTATAGGTTGCCTAGTATCAGGTATGTTGCTCGGGCCTATATATGGCTTGATGCCAAGCTACATTAATACCCAGCTTGCCAGTACCGATAAAACAGCATTTCTAATGGCAGTGATTATTATCGGCGGTATGCTCATTCAACCATTAGTGAGCTTTTTATCGATAAGAGTCAGTAAAAGCTTACTGATGGCGCTGTTTTGTCTACTTGGAACCATAGGTATTGTGGGAGTGTTAGACGGCAAATCAATGCTAATAATCAGCGTGAGCTACTTTATTCTAGGTGCAAGTTGCTTTGCCTTATACCCCATTGCAATCACGCTTGCTTGTGAAGCCATAGGGGCAGAAAAGATAGTCGCAGCGACTGAGTTAATGCTGCTCAGTTACAGTGTCGGCTCCGTTTTTGGTCCTATCATTGCCGAGCACAGCAACCGTTCTGCGCATTCGCTGATTTTGTATTTAGGTTTTGTGTTGACCACAACGTCTATTTATATGCTGTTAAAAAGTTTACACAAAACCCATAGCGACCAAACTCCCGCTATCGGCTAATCAACCTTTTAAAACACACAAGGATAAGAACATTAGCTTTAATGTTCTTATCATCTAACCATCACAGCTCAAGCATAGCCTAGCCTCAGGTAAGCTCCCGCCCCCCAAACCCTAGCGCCTAAAATCTGCAATAAAACAAATCGAAAGTCATATCAAACAGCTGATAAGTAATAACTTAATTAAAAAGAAGATTTCCGAAAGGTTACCAATAGCGATCTCACCTAACCTCTATTTCGAGTGTAAATGAGTAACCCAGTTAACAACGGATGTTAATTGACGACAAGGAGTCACCGTCATGCAAGTTAAGCAAACACATCTACAGCAAACAACATCTAAGCATTACTTGAAAAAACAACTAACCCTGTTTATTTCAGCAGCGACAGCCATGGCCAGTGCATATGCCGCAACGGCTGACGTAACAGCTAAACACAGCGATAAAGTTGGCCAAGCGGATAGTGCAGCTGAGGCCAACAACCTGCAAGCAGACACTCTATAACCCAGTAGCAATGGGGCAAACCCAGCTAATTTATGCAGCGCACCAAAAGGAAATACATGATGAGTATTAAACAATTTCTCGGGATGAGAACGCAGCAAGAACTGCTAACCAGTCACGACATAGTGCATCCCAAAAGGATTTTAAATAAAAATCTATGGACCATTGAGGCTCTGCGGGAGCATCTACAGTGGGCCGTCGACGTCGAACTTTATACCATTCCGTATTATATGTCGGCAATGTACTCCGTCATAGACCAAGCCTCTGAGGCCAGACGCTTAGTACGTTCAGTGGTTAACCAAGAGATGCTGCATATGCAGTGTGCAGCTAATATCGCTAACGCTTACGGTGTTGATCTGCATATTACCGCCCCCCACTATGGCAAAGAGGTTCCACACCTAGACTTTACCGAAAACCCCAACCAACCCACAAAAGTCTTCAGCCCTTATAGCACTCAAATAGGGCCGATGGATGTTGAGCGTATCAACACTATGTGTATTATCGAATGCCCTGGAGAGATTAGTCCGGCAACGTTAAACCCTAACAGCGATGAGTACGGCTCAATTGGTGAGATCTACAATGCCATTCGCGTAGGCGCAGCGATACTCCGCAAGCATATTATCGCCAATAATAACCAAGTGGCTCATTTCCAGTCGACCTACCCAGAGGTGAGTTCACTAACGGTAAGCAAAGACGGCTGCGAAGGACTCACGCAAGTGAATGGGTTAATCGATTTAATTGTCGACCAAGGGGAAGGCGCAGCTTGGCCCGATGAGAAAATCAATCGAGACGTCCCCATTGAGCAACGTTTTGAAGACGACCAAAAAGAGCAGCTATCACCTGAGTACCAAAACCATGTTGACGACATTCAGCCCTATTGGGATCACTTCCAAAAGTTTACTTACCTGCGCAAGCAAACACTGCCAGCAACCTTTCCGCTAAATTTTGGCAGCCCTAGAGGACTTCAAAACCAGCAGATCCTCGTTAGCCATTTTGGTCATTTCCTACAGCTAATGAATATTGTGTTTAACCCTATTTATCAACAACAGTTGGCCAAAGAGAATGGCATCAGTGTCGAGCAGGTACAGCATGAGGCTGGCGCCGAGTTCGGCACCACCATGTACAAAGTCGGCGCAGCAATAGCCGCCTGCTGGGAAAACGGAGTCGTCCCAGTATTCTCTACTTCACAAAGCCAAACGGAGCAATAATCATGAGCCAGTCTATTTTTAAAATTCATCCAGCTATTGGTATTGCTCGCGTTGGCAATAGCAGTGAGTATTATCTTGCACCAGAATCCATTGCCGCAATGCCGCAACCCGGTAAGCCCTGCGATCCTACTACTGGCGGGTTACCTATTCGTCCAGGCACTGAAAATACCATCATAAAAAGCTCAGAGTTCCGTGATGCCTGTGGTGCCTTTAAACGCCAAGCGGCACGCTTTCGTATTTTTGCCTATCCTGAAGAGAAGGTAGAGCAATATCCAGCAGCAAATGGGCAAGAGATTAAAATTGGCAGCGTTATCGATGGCAAGAAGGTCGTCGACATTGTTTGGAGTGTCCATCTAGCCAACAAAAAATGCAGCTGGTTTGCCAATGATGACGACCATGGTGCAGTCGCTTATGACAACGGCGCCACGCCGACCTTAAGAAACTTGCGCGAGGGTCTAGACCCATACAATGGCGAACGACTCAAAAAGCTGATTATTGATGCTGGTCCTCGGGTGCTAAAAGGCTGTAATGGCAAAGTAGAATTTAGCCCTAACCACGTCGCATCTATCGAAAAAAACGCTGAAATCCAACAGCTGCCCGACTATCCACAGTCCTTCCCATATATGCATTTTGAGCAACTAGAAACGCCTCAAGGTCGTATCGATAGCTTAGGAGAGATGGAAACGGATAGCTGCGGTCGGCTTATTGTTGCAGGCGGTTATGGTAAAAGTAATGCTTGGAAGCTAGATGCAAAGGACAAAGTACAGATCAATAACCCGGTCAATAATGATCAGTGGTTTGACGACACCTCTGACGGCCCAGTCAATGCCACCGTGCAGTTTGACGATGGCACTACCGCCACAGTCTTTGGTGGCTGGGTGGTGGTGACAGACCCAAGCTATGCGCCGCAAACACTCAATGTCGTATCGCTGTTTGACGAAGCATATGATCTATTTTTACGACAGTTAGATTTAGATCCAGCCATCTTCAGTAACGGTCAGTTTAACCCCAACTATCAGCCGGCTTTCGACGACCACATTAAACCTATCTTCAGAGCCACAGCGCAGCAATTGTGGAATGCCTATCTGCCCAGTTTTGCCATTGACGCCCATAACAGTGTCGACAGTATTAGTGCCGACGACAATCCCGACGAAACCATCTTGGCAGGGCTTGCCTACATTCGCCAACCCAACGCCGGAAAGCAAGCAAGCTGGCGTTCACAATCTATCGATGTAGGAGCACCGCTAATGCCTTTGGCACTTGGCGATTCAAGTCCCGCTGGCGGCAAACCGTTTCTCAGCCCAACGGTGAGCCAATACCATGCTCTACATTGTTGGTCTAATCACCAATATAAAAAGAGTAACGACAAGCCACTTGGCGCGGGTGAATACCTCGACCGAGCCACGCTGCAAAACTGTCTTGGAGGTCGCTTTAGCCCAGGTATTGATATGACCTGGGTGATCCGCGAGCCCAGTATGTATATCACCAATTGGCAGCAAGGCGCTGGGCCTTTTCGTATTCATCACAAGCCCCTCGATTACGCCGCTGTTAGCAACCAAAGCCTTGGCTATAAAACCCCATTACTGACTCTTGGCTGGATCCCCCGCCATGAAGATGTTGAACACCTAGGGCTAGAGCCTGGCGATGCCACTAAATTTATGGCACTGCCATGGCATGCAGACTACAACTCTTGCGCTATTCATCAAACCTCTCCCAACACGCAAGACTCACAAACCCTCTATTGGTCGTGGCCAGCCCAGCGTCCAGTGACGGTTTATACCGCCCAAGACTTTCAAGACTCACAGATAGATAAAGACCGTCATGGCCTACCGCCACAGCGTTACTCAGTTAGAGGCCACGGCACAGTACCGGGAGAAAATAGCCCAACAGACAGTGGTAACTTAGCCAATGCAGGCCGCTTCTGGCAGTACAGTGAGATGCTTGAAAAGTGGAACGACATTGGTGTGATAGTACAAGCCAGCATCATAGATGATGGCCAATGCTACCCCGATGATGTCTATCTAGAAGTGGAAAGTAAGCTCGAAGGTAAAACCCCAGAACTGAAGCAACCCACCCCTTGGCCGATGATTGCAGGCAACGAAACTGCCATCAACAAAAAGAGGTAAGCGATGAAACCACTCTATGACGTCATCATCGTCGGAGGGGGGCCTGCTGGTTGTGCAACTGCGATTGCATTGCACAACCTTGGGGTTAACAATACGCTTGTCATCGAGGGCAGCGATTACACCGCCCCTCGAATTGGCGAGAGCATCCCACCCAACAGCCGCGAACTCTTCGAAAAACTAGGGATCTGGAACGCCTTTAGTGCACAAAAACATGCGCCTTGCTTAGGGAGTTACTCAAGCTGGGGCAGCGATCAACTCGGCTATAACGACTACCTGTTTAACCCCCAGGGCAACGGCTGGCACTTAAACCGCAGCGCATTCGACAGGTTTCTCGCTATGCAGGTCGAAAAACAGGGCGGCGCACTGCTGAAAAACACCCATTTTGCTAGCTTAACCCAAGAGCAACACCCCTATCCGATTAAAGTAACTCTACGTAATAAGGCCCAAATTCGATGCCGCTTTATCGTTGATGCCACAGGCCGTAGCGCTAAAGTTGCCCGCCAATTTAACGCTAAAGTACAAGTTGAAGATCAGCTCGTTGCAGTAAGCGGCTACTTTAACGCTAGCGACATCATCACGAAACAGAGTTACCAGCAGATGACCCTGCTAGAAGCTGTTGATTATGGTTGGTGGTATTTAGCTCACCTACCCAATGATAAGGTCATCGTCACCGTTGCCAGCGACGCCGAGGTTATCAAGCAAAAGCAGCTCAAAAGCATTGATGCTTGGCAGCACGCGCTGCAACTCACCCAACATATTAGCCCTATTGCAGGTCAAGCAACCCCAAGTAACCTGCACACTTGGGTTGCCCAGTCTGCCATTATGGATCCCCCTGCCGACCAGTGCTGGCTAACCGTTGGCGACTCCGCGTCAAGCTTCGATCCTATTAGCTCGCAAGGGATCTACAAAGCACTTAAAAATGGCATAGATGCCGCAACAGCAATTGAAGCTTGGCTCAGAAATAACACACTGGAGATCAATCAATATCGCAATAACCTAGCCCACAGCTTTATCAGCTACCTTGAGCAAAAGGCCTACTTCTATAATCAAGAACAGCGCTGGCCTCAAAGCGAGTTTTGGCAGAAGAGGCAAACTCCACTGTAATGACCAAATACCACATAAGCTACAACCGGATCAGTCGAGCACTCTGCCGTTGAATAGATAGCCAAAGACCGCGCAGTCATTGCGCTGTCTTTATATTAAGCACAGCCGTTCGGGTTCGTTTCAATGCTTTTGTCATCGCTTTAATCAATGCGTTACGCACTTTTCATTTAGCTCGCTAAGCATCATCGCTCAAGCCTTGCCTTAGAATTAGAATTAGAATTAGAATTAGAATTAGAATTAGAACAAAAACTAAGCTCGAAAGCTCTATAGCCGCTAACTTTTATTAACCATCTGCGACTTGCTTCAAACAAATGTAACAATTTAACTTTAAAATTAGATAGATAGCCTAATACGCACGTATACTTTAGCCCTCATACATTAAGGGAACTATTCCATGAAAATCAGCGCACGTAATACCCTAAACGGCAAAATCAAATCAATCGATGAAGGTTCAGTTAATAACGAAGTTGTTATTGAATTGGCACCAGGCGTTGAGATCACTTCTGTTGTGACTAAAAAATCTTGCCAACAACTTGGCCTAGTGGTTGGTGGTGATGCATATGCCATAATCAAGGCAAGCAATGTAATGGTTGCTGTAGATTAACCAAGTCATCTAAGTCTGGTTATCTAAGTTTGGTTAGCAAAGCCGCGGTTGCAATTGTAATAGCGGCTTTAATCAGCCAAATAGCGAGATAACAAAGCCAATGATAATCAAAGATGTACCCAATAAAATGGTATATTTCACTCGAGTTGCTTGTTTAAAAGCTTGATGACCAGCGTATTGAATTTCAATATTGTCTGAGACTTCGAAACCACGCCCAAGCGTCCAGAAAAATAACGTCAACCTATCAAAAGAAGCCATAAAACGCCCCTGCGAACCCAGTAAACTATCCCACTGCTGCCTATCATTACGTTTTAACGTACGATTAAGCTCAGGCAAGCCCATAAAAGCAATGCCTATAAACAGCAGCACAAAGCCCAAAGCTAATACTGACATATTGTCCTCCGTTGACCAAAACCACACCTACTAGGCTAAACATCGGACAAATTCACCAATAAGTAAAGACCGACTAACTCCTCAAGCCAATAAAAATAAGCTTTTTTGAAATAACACTATTACTAATCGTTTTCAGCTAACTTAAATTATCTGCTTCAGTAGTCATCTAATCCTTTACGGACAGCCACATTAAAACCAAACAACAAATTAACAATATTCACACTTTAACTACACTGAAAACGATGCCATAATCATTAACAATTTAGTGTTTAGCCGTCTGATTTGTGAATTTTTTTTGACTATTTTTCCGGGTAAATACAGTAGGAACAACCTTACCCTAGGTCATTTGCGCCACCCTATAGGGCCAATGGAATGAAACTATGAGTGATAACACTTTTTTCTTCGGTGAATGGCAAGTCGATCCTAATGCCAATAGCCTAAGAAACGGTAAACAGCTTAAGCAGTTAGAACCTAAAGCCATGGATGTACTTAACCTACTTTGTCAGCGCGCTGGTGAAGTGTTAAGTAGCGACGACATAGTGCACCACTGTTGGCCCAATACCGACGTGGGTGACAACCCGCTGCATAAAATCATTAATCAAATTCGTCGCGCCCTTGGCGACAGCGCTACCTCGCCCACTTTTATCGAAACTATTCGCAAGCGCGGTTACCGCACATTAGCAGAAGTACGCTTTCCTATTGGCCAAGAGGAAGCTGCCGACAGTCAAAGCTGGCTAAGTGGTTCACCTTTTCCAGGCCTGCAAGCATACTCCGCTGACTATGCCGACGTATTCTTTGGTCGGGGCAAGCAAGTAAGTGTGCTGCTAGACAGGATCAGCCAACAGATAAAATATGGCCGCGCGTTCTGTCTCACCTTAGGCCCTAGCGGCAGTGGTAAATCATCACTCATTAACGCCGGCGTGATGCCAAACTTAATGACGACTGCAGGCTATAACAGTGTCAAAGTGGCCTCTTATAGCGAACTAGATTTTGCCGATGTAACCAGCTCGCAGCTGTTTATTGAACTTGCCAGCACCATGCTCGACTGGGAGTTGAACGATCTACCTGTATTTGATGGCTACAGCGCCGACACCTTAGCCAGCGCTATCCAAACTGAGCCCAATAGTATTATTCAGCTTTGCCAGCAAGCCCTTAAAAATCAAAATAGTGGCTTTACTCACTTCGCTCTGTTTATCGATAGGTTAGAGATTTTACTTTCATCACCGCTATTTAATGATGATGAACGCCACCAGTTCGTCGAGCTCATTGAGCATTTGTCCACCTCAGGCACAGTACTGGTGCTCAGTGCTTGTCGTAATGAGTTTTATCCATTGCTGGTGAATTACCCCACGCTAATGGCGGGCAAGAGTCGCGGCGCACATTTTGACTTAGCGCCGCCATCGCGCAGTGAACTGCTACAGATGATCCGCCTACCAGCCATTGCAGCCAATCTAAGTTGGGACAGCGATCCTGACACCGCCATGCCGCTCGATGAAATTATCTGCAGCGAAGCGGCAAGTAACCCCGACGCCCTGCCGATGCTGCAATTTATGCTGCAAGCCTTGTATCTACGCCGCAGTAGCGAAAACCAATTATTACTGTCGGTCTATCAAGAGCTTGGCGGCATTGAGGGCGCAATTGGAAAAAACGCCGAAGACGCCATTAACGCCTTAACTAATCCGCAAAAGGCCAGTCTACCGCAGGTGTTATCTTTATTGGTCACCTTGCGTGAAGATGAAACCTCAATTACCAGCCGCACCGCCCGCTGGTCGCAGTTAAAAACCGAGTCAGAAACCGCATTAGTGCTGGCCATGGTCGACAGCCGTTTGTTTGTCTCCCATCTACAAAATGATGAGCCCTGTTTCAGTATCGCTCACGAAGCGCTATTAAGGCGCTGGCCACGGGCAACCAGCTGGATAGAAGCACACCTTAGCGATCTACAGATTAAAAGCCGCCTCTTCCATCTTGCCAAGCGCTGGCGCAAAGAACACAAAAATAGTGCCTATCTGCTCGCCGACGGCAAACCGTTAAAAGAAGCTTTAGCACTGCAACAAAACCCCTTGTTTACCATCGAGCCGCAAGAGCGTGAGCTTATTACCGCCTCAAGTAAACAACAGCGCAGCAAGCGCTGGGTAAAGCGTATGACGATTGCCACCCTGTGTGTTTTGTCAGTGGTGTCGGTCATTATGAGCATTAAAAGTAACCAAGCAGAAAACGTGGCGCAACAAAAGCGTTTAGCGGCCGAGAACCTGCTCGGCTTTATGGTGGGGGATTTCGCCGACAAGATGCGCGGCATCGGCCGTATGGATCTGCTCGATGGCATTAGCAACAAGGCATTAGAATACTTTAGTGACGACGCTCAGCTCAACAATGACTTAGGTTTTGAAGCCAACTTCCAACACGCGCAAACCCTTGAGGCCATGGGCGAAGTCGCCTACTCACGTAATAAATTAGATCAAGCCAATAGCGCTTTTCATGCTGCCCGCAACAAGCTCACCGCGTTGCTAGAAAAACAACCGCACAATTTAGAGCTGCTCAAAACCCTCGGTGCCAACGCCTTTTGGATAGGCCAGCTCGATTACGATAAAAGCGATTGGGACGCGGCAAGAGTATGGTGGGAGCAATACCTAACGTATAGCCAAACCATGTTTGATGTGGCGCCAGAGGATAATGATGCGCTGATAGAGTTGGCATATGCGCAGAACTCTTTGGGTTCCGTGTCGATGAAGCAGCAGGATTTTGAGCTATCCCTACAATCGTTTAAACAATCTTTAAAGCTAAAGCAACTAGCCTTATCTCATGATAAAACAAGCAAGAAACTGATTGCAGACGTAGCCAACACACGCTCATGGATAGCCAGTGCAGCCTTAGCCCAAGGCGATATCCAAACAGCAATAAAAATACAACTAAAAATCCAACAAGACCTCAAAAATATCAGTTCCAATGACTCATATACCCTAGATAGGTTAGCCAGTAGCAATCACATACTTGCTACTCTCTATTACTACCTTGAGCAGCATGCGGATGCATTTGATCAAGCCCTGCTCAGCTACCGAGCCATAACAGAAGCATTAAAGAACGATCCTAAGAACGATATCTGGCGAATTCAACAATATAATGCCTACTTCATTATGCTCAGATTTATACAATACCCCGAAAATTTGAATAATAAATTTAAACCAAAGATAATCGCAACGATACTCAAAGCAGACATATCACTTAGTCAATCTAAGCACTTAGAAAATGTTTGGGCAAAATACTATTTCGCTGCTGCCAGCTATTACATAAAAACAGGCGCCTTTAAACAGAGTGAACAACTAGCCCTTAAGTCAACAGAACTATTCAGAGGGCTAGCTATAAGACACCCTGACAATAAACTTCATTTGGCTAACTTATCAGCAAGTGAACTGCTACACGCAAGCGCTATCAAGGCTTCAGGCTCTCCTTCTTTTAACACTCGACTTTGCCAGCAAGCTGAACAAAGAATGAAAAATATTGTAAAGATAAATAAAGATCCAAAATTTACGATTACCTACATTCGTGCACTAGCCTGTTTAAATCAATTAGACAGCCAACCAGAGCTTGTTAGTAAATTAAAAATATCAGGCATTGAAGTAAAACCGTTTTAGTTAGATTTCTAGATAGTCACCTAAAGAGTTTTAAGTAAATTAACCCGTAACGTAAAAGGAATTCCATATGCCAATCAACACAAAAATTGTACAATTCAAACTCACTGTAAGCCTGAATAACGATAATGTACCTCAATTTAACTACACCGATGAAGCTGGCATTCCGGCATTAGGTAGTGTTGTGGTAAGCGAACCAACAACTATCCGTTATAGCCTAGTCGATGAAACAGGTAAAGGCCTTAAGATTACTGGTGCAGCTTTTACCGCCCCATTCAATAACGTAATAGATGATGTAGTAGTTAGTCCCGATGGTATGTCAATAGAGTTAATTGATTATGACGCTGTTACAGGTAAGACTGGTTTCCGCTTTGTACTATCTGCAGTTGACACTAGATTAATGATATTAAGCCCAGATCCTGAAGTTATTAATCGTGGTAATGAAGTATAGATAATGAACTAGACCCCATAGTTACCCCAAAAGATGAGGTTACTTTGCCTCATCTTTTTCGTATCAATGAATTGTTTAGCCAACCATTATAGTAATTCACTTAAATCGATAAGCCAGCCATTGTTAATCCAGTTTACAGAGGAAATTATCATTTGATTAAGCGCTATAGTCGTTAGCCAGCTTGAACATGTTGGCATTAACTATGGCTGGCCATATTGTTGTTCAATGCTTTTGTTCAGGCTCTTCTGCTTATTTTATCTTGCAATTCCTAGCTAACACCTTTTAAAAATAATACTTTTTTCCACCTAAACAGCCCTCCAGCAAGACTTTAGACCCAGAGAACAACCTTCCGCATTTAAAATAATAATCATAATAACAACAACTTAAGCAGGAAGATTGCCGAAAGGTTACCAGCCATATATTTAGATAAAGTATTCACTCAATAAACGCGGGCTAAGCGTTAACTCAATCATAAACAAGGGATATTGTTATGTTGGCGACTCCAACTGATACGGCTGCTAGTGCGACATTAACGACAACGGACTCTAGTAAAGTAGAGCCGAAAAGTACCAAAGCAGAGTTGCCATCGACTAACAATATCAACCAAACAACCTACAACGAAACCCTGAGCTTTACCCCACTGAAAACCATCAGTCAGCTAAAACAAGCTGAACTACAACCTATAAAAATGATGGTAAATCTATTAATGGAAGCGGTAGTAGTCGTTGATGAGCATGGCACAATTCAGCTCATCAACGAACACGCCATTGACCTTTTAGTCGGTGATAATCTTAATAATAATGAAGCCGTAAGCCCTGATGGTTTGAGTAGAACCGAAGAGCCAATGAGTGCACCCACTTTAATCGGTCAACAGTGGCAAACCTACTTACTAGAACCGCAAAAAAGTTTATATCAAAAGATGGTTATAGAGTCTCGAACAGGTGCTCGGCCATTAAACCACCCACCAGCAGAAACCACCCTGCGGCTAATGGACAAAAGCAATAAAGACGTTGAAGTGTCAATCACTCACTTTGCCTTAAGTACACCGATGTTCGCTATCGTGATTAGAGATTTAACCAAATACCGTATGGAATACAAACAGCTGCATCAATGGGCATCGACCGACTGCTTAACCAAATTAGCTAACCGCCGTGTATTTGATGCTGAACTGCAAAATCACTGGCAAAGCTGCACCGACAAGCAGCGCCCAATCAGCGTGTTATTGATAGATATTGACCATTTCAAGATTTTTAATGACAAGTACGGCCATATCTTGGGTGACTACTGCCTACAGAAAATTGCGCGAGCGATTGAAAGCTCTTTACCTGATGCTGACTGCACCGCTGCCCGCTATGGCGGTGAAGAATTTGCCATCATTATGCCAAACTGCAACGCCAAGCAAGTAGAGCAAACTGCGCGCTTAGTTCAAAAGAACATTAATGACTTAACTTACATGGATATTGGCCTTGATGCCTCAGTAAGCGTCAGCGTAAGCCAGGGCCATGCTAGCGAAATAAACGGCCAGTATAGAACAAGTACTGCGCTTTTATGTGCCGCCGACACTGCCCTTTACCGTGCTAAAGCCGACGGAAGAAATAGAATCAACGCCTGCCTTTAAGATTGGTTAAACAGGAGGTTAACATGCAATATGACCAAGATAAGTTTCAACTTTTGCAGCTTGCTAGCCCACAACTGCTGTTCTGGGCAATTAACCCTGTCATGGCTATAAATGAACTTATACTTGGGCAACGCTTACCGCAAGTGATCTTAATTGAAAAACACAACACCCGGCCTATGATCGAGCGCCAATTTATCCCCTGCCCACACTGCAAGGCACTTAACCCCGCAAGATTATGGAGCTCAGGGAACGCTTTTGCTCATTGGTTTGGTTATGTTTGCCCTGAGTGCAGTCGCACTATTCCCTGCTTATGGAATGTCACCAGTCTATTGTTACTAGCCTTAACCGCCCCAATTTGGCTATTACTTAAAAAGCCTCTGCAGCAACGCTGCAAAATCAAGAGTCTGAAGCGGGTGATAGCGATGAAACAGAAAACGGCAAAAGTAACTAATCAGCAGCCTTGCATAAAAACAGCGCAAGCGACTGCCGTCATACTGTTTCTATTTATGTTGTTTATTCAAAGCAGAACTGCGACCTTATCTGTTGAGCAAATGTCCATTAGTTTGATGACGAGCTGTTTAGTGGGCATTGTTTTTGGCCAGCTAGCGACATTTAAAAAACGGCAGCGATCAAAAAAGCGCTATTGGTAATAGCGCTTTGCTTAGCCCTTTATGCTGCTCGACTTAAAAAGTATTAGCGGTTGATAATCACTTTTTCGATAATAATCTGCTCTCTAGGTACATCATCATGCCCAGCTTGAGTCGCCGTTTTAGCTCGACCTATTTTAGTCACCACTTCCATTCCAGCGGTTACGCTGCCAAATACGGCATAGCCCCAGCCCGCATTAGTGGTTGCGGTATAATCAAGAAATGAATTGTCAGCTAAGTTAATAAAAAACTGGCCCGTTGCAGAATGCGGCGCATCGGTGCGCGCCATAGCAATAGAGCCCCTGACATTTTTAAGGCCTCTATTGGCTTCATTAACAATTGCAGCGCGGGTGGGTTTCTCCTCCATTTCGGCAGTAAAACAACCACCTTGCGCCATAAAACCCTTTATTACCCGATGAAATATTGTGCCTTCATAAAAGCCATCTTCACAATATTTAAGGAAATTTTTCGAGCTCACTGGCGCCTTTTCAAAATCGAGCTCTATCTCAATATCACCAAAGTTGGTGCTGAAAATAATCATATCAATTCTCTTACACTACATAATTGGCGCCAGTATAACCTGCGTTATAGCAGATACTGCAACCCGGTTAAGGCTGTACGTCCACCACCGTATCATTTGCTTGCTGCCGATAGCGCTCAAACATCTGCTCTAGTGGCTCAACCGCAGGTTCAAAACCTTTGTCAGCCAAAAACTCTGCATTGTACAACTTAGATGATGAGCGCTCGGCTACGTCACAATAGAAGGTCACAATCCTGTTGCCCTTACCCATTTTAGCCGCAGCAAATAGTGCACCCGCTACATTAAGTGCGGCGCTACTACCAAGCACTATGCCATCTTGTTGCTGCACGTGACGCGCGATCGCAATAAGGTCAAGATCTGGCAACGTAATCGCTTTATCGACTTTTGCTTGTTTGAAGTTTTCCACTAAGCGCATTATGCCAATCCCTTCGGTAAAAGAGCTACCGCTGGACTGGTACTCCCCTCGCTTGAGATAGCTATAGATACCAGAGCCATCGGGGTCAACAAGCCAAGTTTGCAACGCCGGGTTTTGTTCCGACAAGTAACGAGAGTTGCCAGCAATGGTGCCACCAGTGCCTGCGACAGAAACCAGTGCATCAATATTGCCATTGGTTTGTCGCCAGATCTCTGGTGCTGTATGTTGATAGTGAGCTTTACTATTGCTGACATTCTCAAATTGGTCAGCCCACCAATAGTCATCACGAGCCTCACCCAGACGCCTCGCGGTATGATAAAAGTGCTCGGGGTTAGCAAATGGACAGGCATCGACCAATAATAGTTCTGCGCCATAGAGTTTAATCATCTGCTCTTTTTCTGGTGCTTGGCCTCTTGGCATGACCACCAGCAGTTTAAAACCCAGCGCTTTGGCGACGAGCGCTAAACCGATACCGGTATTACCAGCTGTTCCCTCAACAATCGTCATGCCGGTTGTTAATTTTCCAGCCTCAACCGCATCCAGCACCATCTGCAATGCGGCGCGATCTTTAATCGAACCGCCAGGATTTTGCTGTTCGCATTTAAGTAAAATGTCACAGCCGCTTAACGTCGATAAGCTATCTATCCGTAATAGATCAGTATGACCAATAAGTTGAGTGATATTGTTTGATAGCAAAGGATATTCCATAAACTGCCTTAATGATTATTAAGCATATTCACATACTAAGCTTAGCTCCCATGCAAGCATATCGAGACTTTATCGCACAAAGCCAGCTTAGACTCTTCAACTGTTAGGGGCTGTTGATCTTTCGAGCTTAGTTTTTGTTTGATGCTTTACCCTAAAGAATAATACTTCTAGTACAAGGCCTTAGCGATGAAGCTTAGCTGGCTAAGTG
>NZ_JBFRMK010000156.1:0-372 GCF_041470405.1 Shewanella sp. 10N.286.45.A1 | reverse complement strand
AGCTTAGTTTTTGTTCGGTTCTTTACCGTAAGGAATAATGCTTCTAGTACAAGGCTTGAGCGATAAACCTTAGCTGGCTAAGTGAAAGCTCATAACACATTCTAGTCATAAAAGAAGAGAAGCATTGAATCGAACCCAAAGGACCGCGTTTTTTGGCTATTTTTTACTGTGTTGTAGACTATTTGTGGAGAATAACTAAACGGCATAGCCTCCGCCTTGTCAAAATAGCCAATATACTGCGGCAAAAACAACCGTGAAAGGTCAATAGCCCCTAAACTTTATAGTGGAATTCAATCAAGAAATTTCCAACTTCTTCCTGAACTAAATTAAATCGGTAATGGCCATTATTTCTGTAGTTTTCCTCTCATATTT
>NZ_JBFRMK010000155.1:0-14813 GCF_041470405.1 Shewanella sp. 10N.286.45.A1 | reverse complement strand
TCATCGCTCAAGCCTTGTTCTAGAAGCATTACTCCTTACGGTAATGAGCCGAACAAAAACTGAGCTCGAAAGATCAACAGCCCCTAATGATTCAAACAATTTAGTGAGCTTAATCATGCCCAATTTCATTACCTTTTTACTATTGTTTGCCCACGCAACAACGGCGACAGCAAAACCATTAGCAGACTTGCCAGAGCCGGTCACAAATAATGCAGTGGCAATAGTCAGCAACGATTCAAAGGATTACCTACTGAGCTTTATGGGAATGGGGCAAAACAAGGATTATAAGGCGATTCATAACAAAGCATGGTCACTCGAGATAAGCCATCCAGCCCCTCAATGGCAAGCGTTACCAGCCGTACCACACATAAATAAAATAAGTGGACGCTTGGCAGCTATAGCTGTTGGCATTAACAGTGATGCTTACCTTTTTGGTGGCTTTACTGTTTCAAGTGATCATCAAGAGCTATCGACTGCCGATAACTATCGCTTCTCAATTAAAGATAAAAGCTATACACGCATCGCCGATATGCCGGTAGCTGTCGATGATACCAGCGCACTGGTTTATCAAAACCGATATATCTATCTACTAAGTGGCTGGCATCAACATGGTAACGTCAATTTAGTGCAGGTGTATGACACCCAAACAGATACTTGGGCCCAAGCTAGCCCCTTGCCTATTCCAGCTGTATTTGGCCAAGCCGCTGGCATAGTCGATGATGAAATAGTCATGTGTGATGGCGTAACAGTTACTCCTCAAATCAATCAGCCGAGAACGTTCACAGCATCAGCAGTTTGTTTATACGGAAAAATAAAAGCTAATAATCACTTACGTATCGACTGGCAGTTATTACCGCACTACTCTCAACAGGTTGCAGGCAAGCTACCACAACCAACAGCAGTGGCGCACTATCGAATGGCAGCAACGGGAAATGAACTTACCAAGCAAATCATTTTCATAGGTGGCAGCAATAACCCATACAACTATGATGGTATCGGCTATAACGGCCAGCCAAGTTCAGCATCCGATCTGATGCACCGCTTTGACTTGACCTCACATCAATGGCTTCCTGCAGAGATTGTGAAAACCTCATCTATGGATCATCGCGGCCTTATTATTTATAAAAACCAAGCACTTCGAATTGGCGGCATGCTTAAACAACAACAGGTAAGTAAAAGCGTATTGAGCGTACCTCTAAAGTAAGGTTTTGACCGCCAAAGTGTGATTACCCGAGCATTTTACTCAAGTAATGATTGAGAGCACATTAAGATGCAAATAATATACTTGTTATATTAATTTGTTGGAGTGCCACCATGTCTCAATCAAAAGAAGTGCTACTTAATACTCGTGTCGGCGAGTTGGTCGCTAATGACTTTCGTACAGCTCATATTTTCAGTCAACATGGTATCGACTTTTGTTGTGGCGGCGGTATTACGCTAGATCGCGCTATTTCGCGTTTTAATGCCGATGAGGATGCATTACTCAATGCACTACTCGCACTCGATGAAAACACAGTCACCGACCAAGGGCTTACCGAACTGCCACTGCCTGATCTGCTTAATTATATTGAGGCTACCCACCATACTTTTGTCAGAGAAAAAGCGCCGCTTTTAGTCGAATACAGCCAGAAAATGGTACGTGCTCACGGTGAAAACCACAGTGAGATAAAGCCGTTAGCAGGTTGGATTACAGCACTGGTTGATGATTTGATGCCACACCTGATGAAGGAGGAACAGATCCTGTTTCCAGCGATTTTAGGACTGCATAATCAAGTTGAAAGCCAAACTTGTTTTGGTCACATCAGTAACCCAATCAATGCGATGCAATATGAGCATGATGATGCGTTGCAGATTATGGAGAAGATTAGCGAGCTCACTAACGGCTTTCAGCCGCCAGAGCATGCTTGCACCACTTGGCGCGTTTGTTATGCCAGCCTCGCTGAATTCAATGCGGATCTAAAACAACATATCTACATTGAGAACAACGTATTGTTTCCAAAAGCCATTGCATTAACGGCTTAGACATAGCCAAATCACTATTACGAAAACATCTTAAACTTCAGTAATTCTTGGATGCTACTAATCTCAATATGAGGCAGCTGCAGAGTTAATGCCGCCTCTTCTGTTACGCCAAAGCCTGGATTGAGCCACACAGCCTGACAACCCGCATGTCTTGCGCCAACCACATCGCTCATGGCGCTATCACCAACATGCAGTATTTGCCTTGGTGGAGTATTGAGCTGTTTGGCAGCTTGCACAAACATATCTGCTGCAGGCTTTTGCTTGAAGCCCTGTCCCGGGTGCACAACAAATTCAAGCAGCTCCCCTAAACCAATGCGCTGATAATCGACATTGCCGTTAGTAATGCCAATCAAACGATAGTTTTGCTTCAGTTTCGCGAGTAGCTCAAGCACCGGGTTTGACACTGAAAAGTGACTTCGATGTAAAACAAAGTGGTCAAATACAGCTGTCGCGCCTGCTTTAGCCGTATGTGCATCGTAACCCAACTCAACCAAGCCACATTCAAGCATGGCTTGCCGAGCAAGACTAGGGTCATGGCGCAGTTGCGGGTGCTGCTTTATCAACGTTAACTTTAATCGATGCCAGTCACCTATTTGCCACGCTTGAGACTTAGGATATTGCTGATTGAGAAACTGTTGTGATGCCGCCTCTGCTTGTCGAATAATAGGGCGATTATCATATAAGGTGTCATCTAGATCGAAACTGATGACGCTAAAGGCTTCTGGCCGAATAAACAGCTTCATGATTTACTGCCTCGCTTTTTTGCTCTGGGGTGTGCGCCGTCATATACCTTAGCCAAATGTTGGAAATCTAAACTGGTATAGACTTGGGTTGTCGACAGGTTTGCGTGACCCAATAGCTCTTGTACGGCGCGCAGATCTGCACTTGATTCAAGCATATGGGTCGCAAATGAGTGCCTCAGTTTATGGGGGTGCACCTTAACATTCAGCGCCTGCTCCTGCCCCCATTTAGCCAGTCTGGCTTGAATGCTGCGGTGCGCCAAACGTCGGCCTTTGGCGGTGACGAACAGTGCATCATCTTCACAAGGAATATCTCTTTTAATATCAAGCCACTGAGATATTGCAGTCAGTGCTAACTTACCAATCGGCACGATACGTTCTTTACTGCCCTTACCCATCACTTTAACTTGCGCTTGGGAGAATTTAATATCAGTGACATCCAACGCTGCAAGCTCTGCCAATCGTAACCCTGATGAGTAAAACAGCTCCATTATCGCTTTATCTCGATAACTTAGCGGATCGTTCGCATCGATTTCTAACAGATGGGTTACCGAGTCCACATCCATATTTTTAGGCAAAGGCTTAGCTTGTTTAGGTGCGCTGAGATTAAGTGCTGGATTAACGGAGACTTGCCGCTCTCTGAGTAAAAAATCAAAGAACTGTTTAATTGACGACAAGGTAAGGGATAATGAGCGTGGACTCAGGCCTTTACGGTGTAGTTTAGCGATAATTGCTTGCAGTGATTCGTGTTTTAGCGCAAGCCAATCATCATCAGGTAGAAAAACAGCTTCTACCCGCTTTAATTCAAACAGGTAGTTTCTGACGGTATAAGCTGAAACTTGCCTTTCGGTTGTTAAGTATCGTTCAAAATCGATAAGCCAGGGTGACGTGCCCGAAGATACATTGTCAGCCATAAAGCCTCGCTATTAAATTTTGGACAACTGATGATCCAGTAACTGTTTGAGCTGCGAAAGTAACAGGTGATCCATATCAGGATGAAAATGCATCGGATCTGAGCTGGCGATAGCAAAGATCACTTGACCACACTCTTGCGATAAACGCGATAACGCCACTGAGCCGACTTCTGACCCAAAGAGGCGTTTTGACTCTTCATTAGTTAATCGGCCAAAGTAGTAACCTGAATCTAAGCGTTTTTTCCAGATCTGCGACAGTTCGCTGTCGATATCATGCACTGTGATTAACCGTACATGGCTGAACTGGAATTGCTCTTTTAGACTACTTGATAAAACTTGGCGTAACTCACCCATATCTTCACATTTTAGCATCTGCATCGACAGTGCACTGTTAAACATGTAGATCTGTTCATTACGAGATGCCATAGACAGTAAAGAGGTGATCTCCTCTTCAAGCTGAGACACCCGTTGGCGCAGCGACTCTTGCTGACGCTCAACTAACGAAACCGCACCGCGCTCTGCATGAGGGATCCGCATTGCCAATAATAACTCTGGATAACGGCTAAAAAAATCTGGATTATCAAGCAAATACTCTCTAATCAATATTTCATCAAAAGGAGGTTGCTGTTTCATGCTGCTATCTGTCATTGCGGAATTTGTCCATCATAAACGTGTTCAGCAGGTCCGGTCATCCACAGTGGCTTGCCTTCACCATCCCAATTGATCATCAAGGTACCACCAGGTAGATCCACCCGCACATTTCTTTCAAGTTTGCCCTGCAATATGCCGACAACAACGGCTGCGCATGCACCAGTACCACAGGCTAATGTCTCAGCCGCGCCGCGCTCATAGACACGCAGTTTTATATAACCAGGGTTTACTACCTGCATAAAGCCAACATTAACGCCCTTTGGGAATCGTTCATGTTGAGTCAATTCGCCGCCAATCGTATCAACATCAGTATTAGCGACATCATCAACATCAATGACGCAGTGGGGGTTCCCCATAGAAACTGCACCACAAAGGTATGTTCCACTAGATGCCATCAGTAAGTAGGTTTTCTCTACTTTCTTAGCATTAAAAGGGATTTTCGATGGCTCAAGCATAGGAATGCCCATGTTGACCGTCACCTTACCATCACGCTCTAGCCTCAGCGTTATCTTGCCTGATGAAGTACTGACTCGGATTTTATATTTTTGGGTCAGCCCTTTATTACGCACAAAACGTGCAAAACAGCGTGCGCCATTACCGCACTGCTCGACTTCGCTGCCGTCGGCATTAAAAATACGGTAGTGAAAATCAAGATCGGGATCGTACGGAGGTTCCACCAACAATAATTGATCGAACCCGATGCCAAAATTTCTATCGGCTAAGCGCTTGATCTGATCAGGTGAGAAGAACACATTCTGTGTGACCCCATCAACAACCATGAAGTCATTGCCTAATCCGTGCATCTTCGTGAATTGAATCAAGATGGACTTCCTTAAAGGTAACAGTAGCGGATAGTGCTTATCACGCTACATTCTATATATTGAGTTTACGGCAGTAACTGCTCACCTTGCCACAATTGTGCAAGTTTTTCTCTTTCACGGATAACAAAAGCTTTATCACCATCCACCATTAACTCGGCAGCACGTGGACGCGAATTGTAATTCGACGCCATAGTAAACCCATAAGCGCCCGATGAACGAATAGCCAAATAATCACCAGCCGCTATATTCAGCTGACGGTCTTTGCCTAAGAAGTCGCCCGTTTCACAAACAGGACCAACAACATCATAGCTTTGAGTATCACCACCCCGATCGATTGCAGGAATGATTTTTTGCCACGCACTGTACAGAGAAGGTCGAATCAAATCATTCATTGCGCCGTCAACTAAAGCAAAGCGTTTATCGCTATTCTCTTTAAGGTACAACACTTGAGTGACAAAGATACCTGCATTGGCGGCAATCGCTCTGCCTGGTTCAAAAATTAGCTTAAGATCTCGACCACCTAAACGCTCCAGTAGAGCAGCAGCATAAACATCTGGTTGTGGCGGTAACTCATCATCGTAAGTCACCCCTAGACCACCACCGACATCAAAGTGCTTAATCTCAATGTCTTGCTCTGCAAGTCGGTCAATTAGCGCTAACATTCTGTCCATAGCGTCTAAAAAGGGTTTTATTTCAGTAAGCTGAGAGCCAATATGGCAATCTACGCCTTTTATCTCTATGCCCGGTAACTCTTTAGCACGCAAGAAGATAGCTTCAGCTTCTTCCATGGCAATACCAAATTTATTCTCTTTAAGGCCGGTCGAGATATATGGGTGTGTGCCAGCATCCACATCAGGGTTTATCCGCAATGACACGGGGGCGACTTTGCCCATGCGCTGTGCCACAACACTTAATTGTTCTAGTTCAGCCGCAGATTCGACGTTAAAGCAGTAGATACCTATCTCTAATGCCATCTCCATTTCGGCTACTGTTTTACCAACACCTGAAAATACCACTTTAGCGGGATCACCACCGGCTTCTAATACTCTGGCAAGTTCGCCGCCCGAGACAATATCAAAACCACTTCCCAAGCGCGCCAGTACATTTAATACTGCGATATTAGAATTGGCCTTAACTGCATAACAGATAAGGTGTGGATGATTAGCGACGGCATTATCAAAAGCATGCCAATGGCGCTCTAATGTCGCTCGCGAATAGATGTAAAGAGGCGTGCCATGTTGCTTAGCTAATTCGGCAACTTGGCATTGTTCGGCATAGAGCTCGTCTGCTTGATATATAAAATGATCCAACGTCTTTAATCCTTTTTACTTTCTTCGCTTTGCTTTGGCTCTGCGTCAGGCGACTTTGTATCTGTCGCGGCTTGATTAACGTCTTGTGGAGGCGCTCTAAAAAGTGCACTTTTTTGCCCACAACCTAAAAGTACAAGGCTACCAAGCCCGAGTAATAAAAACAGTCTCATTTTTTTCAACATCGATGACCCTTAGTGCAATAACTTGAACTGAGGTAACATCAGTCAATGTCTTGCTGTATGGCAAAAAATAGATACCTTGATGTTTGCAGACTAGGCTATTCACAGTCAACCCTCTATCGCATTTATATCGGTAGTTTTTATCTGTTATTTTTCGATATTTGGCACTAACAATTAGTATAAAAATGTAATTTTGATGCTGAAATCTGCTTGTATGTGATATTTATCTGGTTTTAATGCAAATAAAGTTCTCAAAATATCTTTAGTTAAAAGCATAAAATTACTTATAAACATAAGCTTAAAAAGACTTAACTACTCATTCTGCATTCACTAAAATAATAACCATAAAATTAATGTGATTGGTAATCACCGATTGGATTGGTAATATATGTGTTAGTAGCTTAACACTGAGGGATAATTCGCATGGCTATGACAGATTTTGAATTTCATCAACTAGCAGATGAAATGTTCCAAGCAATTGATAGTGCGATAGAGGTACTCATTGACGAAGAAGATGCCGACGTCGATGTGGATGGTTCTGGTAATGTATTGCAGTTAGAGTTCAACGGTGATTCTAAAATTGTAATCAACAAACAAGAGCCGATGCATGAGATTTGGTTAGCCACTCAGTTCGGCGGCTACCATTTCGCTTACATTGACGGAAAATGGTTAGACCAACGCAATGACAACGAATTTATGCCATTTGTTATTGAATCTATTTTCAAGCAAAGCGGTCTAAAACTAGATATTAAATAGCTCATTATAAAAAGAGGAGAACTAACACTCCTCTTTTTCTGTTAATAATTTGGCCTAAAACTCTACCTCATAGGCCTCTTTCGAGACACCGAACGGCAGCGCTACCAGTTTGCCACTCAAGCGTTCCAGCTTAAAAAACTGCGGCATGTTAAATTGCTCTCGCTCCAGTATAGAATCATTAAAAGCATGATGATGACTGACCTGACTCACTAGCCCCTCAATATCAACCTCCTCCTGCACATAATGATTAAGGGCATTGTTTTCATCTAAGATAAACACATCTAAGCCTTCACTTCTTTGACGCAAGAAATATTGAATAGCCCCTCTCGCCGCATAATCTTGAATAACCGAAGGGATCTTTGAAAACGGCTCATTGCCAAGCTCTGGTCTAGGTATTTCAACCAGTTTTTTCTTTGATAACTGCTGATAGAATGACTTAGCATCACTGAGGTTTTCGAAATGCATGCCTCTATTGTTAAAGAAAATACCGTAACGTATCTTCCCCACTTTAAGCGGATAAACCAATGTTGACGACTCTTGTGCATCACGACCTAAACGTACCGTTCTATCGAGTAAATTTTTAACGCTACGTTCAGTCTGCGAACGTAACTTACTCGCACAGCTAATCACTTCCATAGCCACATCTTGTGAGGCTCTTTTCATCCCAGGAGTGATGAAGGCTAGCGTATCTAATAATGCATTCTGTCCCTCAAAATGGTGGCAATGCCACTCCCCCCAACTATTTAGACTGATAACATCGATAGACCCAAGCATGTTGCTACTGCTTTTACCCATAGAAAATACATTGCTGTTTAGATAATCCGCCATTATCTCCTGCCCCACCCATTGCTCTGTAGGATCGCTATTAAAGTTAAGCAGGAACACCAGCTTTTTAAAGTGCCAAGGCTGGCAGAGTGCCAACTTTGAGACTTTCATCGAACCAATATCAATTAAACCCACTAAGCGATCTGCTGCCGTCGTTAAAAAAGTCGCTCTATGCTTACTCTTCTTAACTTCATACCAGCGCGTCCCTTCAACAGATACGCCATTCAGTGATGCCCACACCAATAGTTTAGCCTTACTTTTTGAGTGATAAACCGCACTATGCTGTAAAAAATTTCTCGGTTGAGGCGCGCATCGATACAGGTAATAGTTTTTATCTTGCTCACTATAGATAATCGACAGGTGAGATTCTGTTAGGGAGCGACTCCACAACTGGTTAAGCGTCATTATCTGATGCTCATCCTCACTAAAGTAAGTGTGCAATTTTCGGGTCAGTAAGCCCAACTCAGAGATTCTGAGACTCTCACTTAATCTATGCGCTGAAGCAAAATGCAGCAAGGTTTGATAGCTACCCAACATGAGTTCATTAAGTTGCTCATTGAACCATTGAAGCTGCCCACAATGCCAATTCTCACAATTATCGAGGGTTTCAACTAGGCTGGCTGCCCAGCCCCAATCTTCAACCAACTGATAGATCTTATAGTAGCGCCAGTCTTTCGCTTGTTCCGGCAAACTAAGCCTTACGCCGCATTTTAGATAAAAACAGCGACGGGTGATCTCCAACCTTCTCGCATCACCTAGCTTTAACAGGTACTTTTCAATTGACTCATACAATAAGTAATAAGCGTCATTGCCTGCAGAGAAATCACCTTCCAAGGTACGCTGCCAAATGCGTTCGCTCACCAATTGAGTACTCGGGTATTCACTGGCATATGCTTCTAGCAGTAGCACCTTTAACAAGGCTTTATGAGGTTTTTCGACCCCTTTATAGAGCTGCCACAAAGACGCACCAAAATACTCACTAGCAGGTAGTGTTTGCGCATCGCCGAGCGAAAGTAAATGAGTATTTTTTACAGCGTTAGGCCACCAAGCAATCACTTTACCCGCAAGCCTGAAGTGACTGCGATAGAACTCTTCTAGTAATAACCAATGCTGAGCACTACCACTGTGCTCATGCCCCATACAGTTGTATAGATCAGCTTGATCTTCTTGGGTCATAATGAACTGTTCAGGGTGAACTAAATAGATATTCACTTCGAAGTCATACAGGGCGAACCACTCGGTCAATAAAGTGGCTTTTTGGGACAATAATTCACACTGATTTTTGCTTATTAATTTGCTATGAATAAGCCAAACATCAATATCACTCTGTGAGTTTTGTCCGAAGCTAGCAGTACTCCCCATACTATAAACCCCTTCAATCATAGGGTTATGCTTATTGATATTTACAGGAACTTGGAGATTTAGCGTGTCACAGGCTTCAAAATCTTCAGTACTTAAATGAAAATCAAATATCCCCTTGGGAGTAAACGGTCCATTGTAACCAGGGAGTTTTTCTGAGTGATGATGCAGAAAAACAGGGATCAAGCGGAGCAGGTAGCGCTTAAGAGGCGACAATAAAGCGCTTGCTCTAGCATATCGAATACAATCCAACCTTTCAGCTGCATATTCTTGCGTGTCGAGCTTTTCTACCAATTTAGGCTAACTCCCTAGTCTACATCGCTATGTCTAATGTATACGGCAAAACGTTTTACAGCAAGAAAACGCGACACTGATCACACTTTTAACCGAGATATAATTGGGTATACTTCAAAGAATCAGCAGCAGAATGTTACATCTGCTTTCGGGCAATGTTAGCATTGGCGCAACTAAGTTCTAAGATGGAATATTCTGCATGTCTCAAAATGTAATCCGTATCGCAACACGTAAGAGCCCTCTTGCCATGTGGCAAGCTGAATTTGTGAAAGCTGAACTGGAAAAAATCCATGAAGGCCTCACTGTTGAATTACTGCCGATGAGCACTAAAGGTGACATCATCTTAGACACGCCTCTTGCGAAAGTAGGTGGTAAAGGTTTATTCGTAAAAGAACTCGAAGTTGCCATGCTTGAAGACAGAGCAGATATTGCCGTTCATTCAATGAAAGACGTACCGGTTGATTTTCCAGAAGGGCTAGGTCTTGAAGTAATTTGTGAACGTGAAGATCCACGCGATGCATTTGTTTCAAACAACTTCAATAGCATTAATGAGCTACCGCAAGGTGCTGTGGTTGGTACTTCAAGTTTACGTCGTCAATGCCAAATTCGTGCGGCTCGTCCAGATCTTCAAATTAAAGATCTTCGCGGCAATGTAGGCACCCGTTTAGCTAAACTTGACGCTGGCAACTATGATGCAATCATCCTTGCAGCAGCAGGTCTAAAGCGTTTAAAGCTTGAAGAAAGAATTACTAGCTTTATTTCAGCAGAAGACTCACTACCAGCAAACGGCCAAGGCGCTGTTGGTATTGAATGTCGTACTGATGATACCCGTGTAAAAGCACTACTAGCACCACTTGAGCATTTGGAAACACGTCTTCGCGTTATCGCAGAGCGCGCAATGAATACTCGTCTAGAAGGTGGTTGTCAGGTGCCTATCGGCGCTTACGCAGAGATTGACGGTGACACATTGAGCCTACGCGGTTTAGTGGGTAACCCAGATGGAAGCCAAGTCATTGAAGCCTCAACTTCTGGCAATAAAAACGATGCAGAGCAACTGGGTGTTGCACTTGCAGAAGAGCTATTGTCAAAAGGCGCCAAGACAATTCTTGATGCCGTATATGCAAAAGCATAAGCAGTATCAATGAAGGTATTACTGACACGCCCACAAGGGCGTAATCAGTTAATGGAAGAGGCGTTATCTAATAGAAACGTCTCTTACCTAACTACGCCTTTGTTGCAGGTAGAACCCACTTCAAATCTCCAATCGAATCAGATCCACAGCACACTTTCTCAAGCTGATATCATCATTTTTATTAGCACCAATGCAGTCAAGTTTGCTTCCAATGCTATTGCTAGCAAATGGCCAGTCTCTGCTCAGTACTACGCTGTCGGCGAAGCGACTTATTTATCCTTGCAGGCCCATGGAATTATGGCCAATAAAGCTCCCGATGATTGTCAGCAGACTGAAGGTCTATTGAGTTTACCCGCGCTTAATAATGTCAGCGGTAAGAATATTGTCATTGTTCGTGGTGTCGGTGGACGAGAAGATTTAGCGATTGAGCTAACCAAGCGCAATGCAAATTTAGCTTACTGGGAAGTCTATAAAAGGGGATGTCCCGAGTTAAATATGAGCGATATTTGTCAGCAATGGCAATCATTCGGTATAGACACTATCATCATTACCAGTGGCGAAATACTCGATAACCTTATCAAAACTGTGCCAAATGAACTATTTGCATGGCTACAAACTTGTCATATTATAGTCCCTAGCTCCCGAGTATATGATAAAGCTGCTGCGTACGGTCTAATCACCGTAACCAATGCCAAGGCAGCCAATACCAATGCGATGCTGACTGCACTATCCTTATAGTTTAGTCACTTAAGCATTAGTAAATACTCGTTTTACTGCAGCATCATCGCTTTCAAGGACTGTATTAATGGAAAACAAGCACACTGACGCCAGCTCCACAGAGCTCACTCCAGAACAAACTAATGCGTCACAGCCCGTTATTGAGGCTCAGTCTGAACCGCAAAGTAGCTCAGCACAGCCTGCGGCGAATGAACTCCCTGCAGCAAATAAAACGACACCATGGGGCGTTATTATTACGCTTTTTTTATTATTGATTGTCACTTTTGCTACAGCTGCGGGCGGCTACCATTTATATCAACAGCTTGAGTCGCAAAAAGCGCAATCTTTGGCATTAGAGCAGAAGCTACAAGCTGAACTTGTTAAACCCAATCAACGTATCGCCTTTTTAGAGCAGCAGCAGAACCAATTTAAATCTGCTGTGGATTTAGCGCTAGCAACCGCTCAAAGCGAACAAACGCAACTACAAGAAAGAGTCTCGATAATTGCTCAACGCAACCCCAACCATTGGCGCGCAGAAGAAGCTAAATACTTAGTCCGGCTGGCTGGGCAAAAATTGTGGTTAGAGAAAGATCCCAGCACCGCAACTAGCCTGCTAAAAGCTGCCGACGAACGCATAAAATCAATGCGCGATCCTTCGCTTATGCCACTAAGAAAAGCACTGGCGAATGATATCGCCGCTACCGCCTCGATTAAAAATACCGATATTGCCGGCACCGTATTAACCCTTGATACCTTAATCGATGGTATTGAAACCTTGCCATTAAACCGTGCCGAAACCCACTTTTCAGCAGAAGAGCTAAAAGATACTCAAGTGAGTGACTCATTGGATGATTGGCAATCAAACCTCGCTAAATCTTGGCAAGCACTAATTGATGACTTCGTTATTATAAGAAAGCGCACCACTGATGCCGCGCCATTACTAGAACCCGATCAACAGTGGTACCTTGTAGAAAATACTCGAAATAAGCTGCTACAAGCGCAACTCGCACTATACCGCCAAGATCAAGTTAATTACCGCAACTCAGTTAAGTTGGCAAGAAAATGGATCTATCAATATTTCGACCTTAAAGATCAACAGGTCACCGATGCTCTAGCCACTTTAGATGCATTAGAAACCTTGAAGATCCAAACAACGTCCATTGAACGATTTGGTTCGACCAACCTTTTAAACCAGTTGGTAACTTACGGTAATTTAATGACTGAGGGGGCGCAATAATGGTTCGCGTTCTGGTCTATCTCGGTATTATTTTACTGGGCTTCTTCATCAGCCCGTTTCTAGCGGGTAATAAAGGCTACCTTTATATTGCCATTGGTGATTATCAAGTAGAGACCAGTATCGTCTTTGCCGTTATTGCCCTGGTTATATTTTACAGTCTGCTACAACTGGCTGAGTTTGTAATTGTTTGGGTGTTAAACCTCATTTTAGGAAGTCGACTACTACCAGAAAAATGGCGTAAGAAAGCTGCAAGAAAGCACACTCTTATGGGGGCTTTAGCGCTTGCAGAAGAAGATTGGGCCGCAGCAGAAAAAGCCATGGTTAAAGGTGCTGATAAGGGTGAGATCCCAGCACTTAATTTACTTGCAGCTGCGCGAGCAGCACAGCATCAGAATAATATTACAGCTCGCGATGAATACCTTGCTAAAGCAGAGCTTGAACCGTTAGCCACAAAAGCAGTGAGTACTACCCGCACCCGCTACTTGCTGCAACAGGGTGAATTAGTTTTAGCCAGAGAAGAACTAGATAAGCTAAATCCAACCAGCAAAAGCAAAGCCCCAGTGTTAAAGCTCGCGGTTGACCTATATAAAGCGCAGCAAGATTGGCAAGCTCTTAAACTTATTTTACCGATTGCCAGCAAAAAACAGATAATGGCTGATGATGCGTTTAAAAAGCTTACTTTTGAAACCAATATCGCTTTACTAAAAAATGCCGCCAGTACAAATGAACAAGAGCTAGAAAAATGCTGGCATTGGCTATCGCGTGGCGAACGAAAACAAGCAGAATATATAGCTGAATATGCTATCGGCTTAAATCGCTATGATCAAAAAGAGCACGCTATAAAGCTGCTGCAAAAGCAACTTAAAGCAGCCCCTTCAAAAGCCATTTTTGCAGCATTATCTCAAGTACTCACCCCGTCGGATGTTGAAGCTAAAAAGCAGCTATTGGCGCTCGAAGCTAACTTTGAAGACAATGTTGACTATCAGATCTGTTTGGCTAAGTTGTATCACCAAAATCATGACTATCACAATGCTAAAATATGGTGGCAAAAAGCTTGTTATCTCCAAGATGATATCAATAACTTGCATGCACTTGCTGACGTACAAGAGCACCAAGGCGAATTAAACAGAGCACTGCAAACCAGACGGAATGCCGCCAAGCTGTAAGTTTTTTTATATTCATTTTGTATATAAAAGCCACTGTATAGTGGCTTTTTGTCTTTTAAAGCACACTATTTTTTATTCCCTACAAGCTAGCTAACTGAAAAAACTCGCCTTTAAAATCTTACAAAAAATCCCAAAAACATATTATTGCCCCACCTTGACTTTCCCCAATTTGACAACATTTGAACCACGTACGAAATTTGTACTATTGGTACAACAATTAAAATGGCTAAATAACCTGAGTTCGGTTTAAGGGATCACTACTATCGCGTTCCATTCGGCGAGTGTGAGATTAAGCTGTGGCTGCCTTTCTTTTAGCTGATAAACCACTAGCCCTCCTATAACATTAAGCATAAAACCATGCACGCTACGATGCCTTGTATGCTCTATTTGTGAGATGTTTTTCAATTGGTCATTAATCGTTTCTATTATGAACCTTCTAGAAAGCATTGCCCTATCCCACAATGATAGTGCCTTCGCTTTCATGTTCTTACGTACATTGTTAATGTACGTCACCCCTTGCTCTAACAAGTCACCGGCCAACATTTTACTGATATATCCTTTATCTGCGTACAGCTTATCCATTCAGCCTACGACCATTTCTTTTACTGGCTTGGTGTCATGCGTACTCGCAGGTGTTATTTTTGCTGCGACAATACCGCCTTGATGAGTCACAATAATACCAATCAGTAT
>NZ_JBFRMK010000154.1:0-21929 GCF_041470405.1 Shewanella sp. 10N.286.45.A1 | reverse complement strand
CTGAGGGGCTCTGAACAGGTCAAATACTTAATGCAATTGATATTAGTCATGCAATATAAAATTTTTCATGATGGTTAAAAGGAGTGACTTTTATTACATGCAGCTTGGTTAAGGAGAAATGAGTTACCTCACTTTAAAGCTTCAATAAGGCCTAACAGATTGTTAAAACAATATTGTTACTGTATCGCTGAGAGGCCTATCACGCACTCTAATGGTGGGTATTAACAAGTGTTGCCAGGATGTGTTTTTGATGTTGCGTTTTGCTCCGTTTAAAGTAACATATCTTAGACTCAGCTGGAGAGTGTACCGGACTTATAACATATGATTGGGTGGCTGAGAAACAGATTGATAAATAGGGCGAATATTAGCTTAAGAAGAGGATGAAATATGAAACCAGATAACCAGCAGCAAGTCGAAAACCAAGTTAGAGTGTCGAAACCACAATGGGTTAAACCACAGCTAGAATCACTTGATTTGGGTGCTACAGAAGGGAAAACTTATAATAATACTTTTGAGTTTCCAACATCATCCAGCGGCCCATCTTGAGCAGCTTACTTAACGATAATTGCTTGAGAGTTTGCGCTGCCACTGAGCTAAGCCTTTAAGCGGTTGCCAGCATGAACTGCGTAAACTGATTACATGAGTTAGGTTTCAATGGTTACAAATGACTATTGCAGGCGTTAACACCTGCAATAGTCAGTGTGCCAGCTTACAACGACGATTTTGGTGTTAGTAAACTGATTGAACAATAGAAGCAGTAAATTAACCAAGAGGATCGAATATGTACCAAGATAAATCCCAACAAACTGTAAGCCAAGTTATCGAGTCGAAACCACAATGGGTTAAACCACAGCTAGAATCACTTGATTTAGGCGCGACGGAAGGAAAGGGATCCCCTTCAGCTTTTGAGCTTACTCCATCAACTGGCCCATCTTAAGCGGCTTAATCGCAGAGCTTGCTTGAGCAATTTTACCGCCACTGAGCTAAATCTTTAAGCTAAAGCTCTCAGTTAAAGCGATGAGCGGGTGCCAGCACGAACTACGTGAACTGATTACATGAGTTAGGTTTCAATAGTCAGTGTGCCAGCTTACAACGGCGATTTTGTTGTTAGTAAACTGATTGAACAATAGAAGCAGTAAATTAACCAAGAGGATCGAATATCTACCAAGATAAATCCCAACATACTGCAAGCCAAGTTATCGAGTCGAAAGCGCAATGGATTAAACGACAGCTAGAGTCACTTAATTTAGGTGCGACGGAAGGGAAGACGATTAATTTCGTTACTGAGACGTCTGCTAGTACTGGCCCATCTTGAGCTATTTTGTTGCTGTTTACTAGCTACATTTTTTTGAGGCTTGTACCACAAGCTGCGAGCATGATTGAGGAGATATAACATGTTATTTTCCCAGAATTCGGCACTTAGCTGTGCGCCAATGGGGGAGGAGTTGGTGATGATGGATGTTGAGCAAGGTCAGTACTTTGGTTTGAACCCAATAGCCTGCGCTATATGGCAGTTGCTTGAAACACCAAGAAATATTGACGACTTAGTTGCAGCATTAATGCAACAATTTGAGGTGTCTGAAGCGCAATGCCGGCAGGACACTGAGGTGTTTATAAAAGAGTTAATGGATAAAGAATTTATTAAGGCTGAACTTTCAGCACAATAAGCGACTTTAATACTGATTAGGCTATAATTATCTGTGTATTTTTCAATATATAACTTAACGATTAAAAGTGACATCCTGCTTTTAAACGCAATCACTGGCTTAAAAACTGATAACCCTGATGTAGTAGTCAAAGGTGTTGATAATATCGTTGTTGATTTATCGGAAATGCAGCAAGTGGGCATTTACTGTTGGTGTGCACCTCAGGCGTTTTATCTGTCTATTCCCAATGTTGCCAACTGCTATATTTATGAAGGTCAGTGTATCGATATTGCGCTAACGGAGTCAGCAGATTTAGGCCTAGTTACAGCTTACATACAAGGCTATTTTCTTGCCATTATTTTACAGCAACGTAACAGAATGGTACTGCATGGCACGACTTTACATAAAGGGGGGCAGGCGATAGCAATATGTGGTGCCAGTGGCATGGGCAAGTCGACGCTTGCGATGGCATTAATCGGCAAAGGCTGGCAATTGATTGCTGATGACGTATGTGCTTTTGATGAACAAGGTCAAGTTGTTTCGGGTTGCTCTGAGATTAAAATCTGGCCCGATGTCATTAATGCTTTATCTTTGGATGAACTCCCCGTATTCAGCTCTGGACTTGAGAAAAGGCAGCTAACGTTTGCCAATCAACCATGTTCTGTCGATGAGGCGACGCTATCTTATCCACTAGCCGCTATTTATTGTTTACAGACTGGTGCTGAGCAGAACGCTATCGATGAATATAAGGGGATGCAAAAGTTTGCGCCGCTGAAGATGAATGTTTATCGAACACAATTTATGGCTGCGATGAAAACTGAAATTGATTTCATGAAAAACTGCAGTGCTTTTATCAGCAACATTCCAGTGTTTAAACTGTCCCGCGATAAATGCAAATTGAGCCAGCAAGGTCTAGAGAGTCTATCAAGTTTAGTTATCAATTCATTGCAGAGTAAGGCTTAATTATGTCCGCAGGTATTATTTGGTTAGCATCTTATCCTAAGTCAGGAAATACTTGGCTTAGGAGCTATATTTTTACCTTACTGCAAGATAGTAAAGAGCTACAACAAATAGATATTAATGAACTGAAAACAGGGGCTATCGCCAGTAGTCGCGCTTGGTTAGCAAATGGCCTTGGCCTAGATCTTAGTTTGCATAGTGAAGCTGACATCGCTAATTATCGGTCTGATGCCTACCATTTTATGCACAATAACCTCACTTCAGTTGGTTATCATAAGATACATGATGCTAATTTTCCAGTGCAAAATGGCAGGTTATTGTGTCCTGTTGAGGCTTGTTTAGGTGCTTTGTATGTTGTTCGTAATCCATTAGACGTGGCGATCTCTTTTGCTAATCATATGGGGATATCAATCGATAAAAGTATTGAATCGATGGGAAAGTCTAATTATACCTTTGCTGACCACAAACATAAATTTGGCCAGCAAGTAAAACAAAACTTGGGCAGTTGGAGCGAACATGTTGAATCATGGATTGACTGCGATATGAATAGGTTGCTGATCCGTTATGAAGATATGCAGTTTGATTCATTGGCTAGTTTTACTGCAATTAGTCAGTTCTTACATTTGCCAAGTGATGAGTCATCAGTAAAAAAGGCGATTGATTTGTGTCAATTCGATAAGCTAAAAGCGCAAGAGCAGTTAAATGGTTTTGTAGAAAAGCCGAGAAAATCAAGTGCTTTTTTCCGTAAGGGAAAAGTCGGAGATTGGCAGCAGGTTTTATCGCAACAGCAAGTCGAACGTATTGTAAACGACCATTTTGACGTCATGTTGAGACTTGGATATATCGATGCAGATCGTAACCTAACTCAATTGTGTCGTTCTCGCGAGCTTGTATGCTGAGGATTTAGATGAGTACTATCCATTGTGCCGTTGATTGGCACGCCCCCGTTGATAAAGAAATCATTTTTAACATGCTTGCAGCCAGTGATTATTGGCAGCCTGATTTGGTTAGTTACTTGGATGTCGATGGCTCCACAGGTGTATCGTTCGCTAAGGCTAGTTTGTTTAATAGACCGCTTTCTGAACGAGATACCGTCATCGTTAATGGCAATCAATCGTTGTATTTGGTCGCCAATGCCCATTTAGATAATCGAACCGAGCTGGCGGAAAAGCTTGTTATTAAGGATATTTCAAATCTAAGCGATGGCGAGTTAATCTTGCGAGCTTATGAACATTGGGGCGATCAAACCGCAAGCCACTTGTTAGGTGACTTTGTGTTTATTCTGTGGGATCAAAATAAAAAACAGCTTTACTGTGCGCGGGATCATTTTGGCGTAAAATCTTTGTTTTTCGCCATAGAAAACGGAAGGGTTATTCTGTCTAATGAGCACAAGGCGCTGCTTGTTTATGGGATAAACATGAAGAGAACCTTGAGTTTTAAATGGCTGACAGCTAATTTTCTCCCTATTTCTGAAGCAGAATTTTGTTCGCCTTTCGAAGCCATTGATTCTTTGCCTGCGGGTCACCAATTGATTGTGAACCAAAGTGGGCATCAAATTACTCCATACTGGACCCTAAAATCTGCCAAACTCCCGAAATCAACCGACGAAGAGTATATTACGCAGTTAAAGGCGCTGTTTGCTCAAGCCATTGAGCGCCGTTTGGTATCCATGTACCCGTTAGCAGCTGAGTTAAGTGAAGGATTAGATTCGAATGCGGTGGTGGGCTATGCAAGTCGTCAGTTAGGCGATAGGCCTCTTTATACCATGTCTTTCAATGGCGTGGCGCTTAACAACCTGAACTCTAGTCAATGGCAGCCAGTGTATCAAGAGCTGTTTGATGCTTGCAGTTTATGGCCCAATGTCACTCCTTTATGGACGGATGACGATGCACCTATTTGTAAGGCTGGCGATCACAGTGAGCATTTTGGCGGGCCATCTGCAATGAGTTCTTGGTTTGATCCCCGTTGCCGTTTAGCCAGATCACAACAGTGCCGCACTATATTGTCGGGTTGGGGAGGAGATCATTGTGTGAGTGGCTATGGAGATGAGTATGTTCACGAGCTCTTTTCGAAGGGCAAATTGGTGTCTTTATTTCGGTTAATGAAACTTCGACGTCAACGTGGTCGTAGTGGTAAGCCATTAAAAATGTTAACGGCCATGACTATAGAGCGGCTATTTCCGTTTGTATATCAAGGTATATTAAAGAAAGGCCACCCGTTAGTGGCACAGCTGAAATCGACCACCAATAATTCAGTCTTGAAAGGAATGGACGATATCTACCGCGACCGCTTACTCAAGAAAGTAGGAGATATTTATAGAAGACATTCTGTTAAGCAGAGGGATTTTAATGAGTTAATCAAGGTGGGTGTACAAAGTCGGATAACGCAGACTGAACTCTGCGCTAGAGTCCAACGCTGTGAATTTAGATACCCATTACTTGATAAAGATTTAGTGGAGTTTGCTTATAATTTACCGGGCCATTTAAAATGTAAGCATGGTATTGAACGCTATATGTTTAGGGAGCTGCTGAAGGGTTATACAACAGAGCGTATTCGCTTAAGAGCTAAGGCAGATGTGCTTACGTCTCAAAATATGAAGTCGGTGAAGTTAACTGTAGCGAGTGATTTAACTGCTGTGATCAAAGATTGGTCTCCAGAGTTAGAGAGTATTTTGGAGTTATCACACCTCAAATTTGTAGCTAAAAACTACCCTCATGTTGCTAATCGTAATCTTCAAGTCATCAAATCATTGCAGAAATATTTTAAGCAGGATGCTATTCGGCTGACTAGTACTTAATATACTGCAGCGTGTAGTGCTGTTGTCTCTTATTAATAAGTGCCACTGTCGTGAATAGTTCGATTAACGGTAAAGTGAAAACAATGTACGGGGATCAACAGGGTCATCCAAGTCGTTGGAGTTAGTGGTGTTGAAAGCGCTTTGTATTGAACCAAATTATAGTGGTGTTGCGTCAATCTACCTTTAATGTCTTAATTGCTTTATAATAGATTGAATTTTAAACAAAAAAGACGAGCTAACAGCTCGTCTTTTTTATGAATAATAGCCTAGATGTCTATGAATCGAGCTTATCGTCAGCGACTTTGTAATGCGGATCTTCGATTAAGTTTACTTCAACCAAGTCGCCTGCTTTATGCAGCAACTCTTTACAGTCATTACTTAGATGACGCAGGTGCAGTTTTTTACCTGCGCTCACATAACGTTCTGCTAGGGTATCAATAGCATCAAGTGCTGAGTGATCACATACACGTGAGTTTTGGAAATCAACAATCACATCTTCAGGATCAGTCTTAGCGTGAAACAGCTCTAAAAACTCAGCAACTGAACCGAAGAATAGTGGGCCATTAAGTTTATACACCTTCCAGCCATTTTTATCTTCACTGATCTCGACGTTGATATGTTTTGCATGTTCCCATGCGAACACAAGTGCTGAAACGATGACACCAACGAATACTGCAAACGCCAGATCGGTAAATACGGTTACGATTGTCACTAGGATAATCACAAATGCATCGTGCTTAGGTACTTTGCGCATCACTTTAAAGCTAGCCCATTCAAACGTACCCAATACCACCATAAACATTACGCCAACAAGCGCTGCTAGTGGGATCATTTCTATCAGTGATGAACCAAATAAAATAAATGCCAACAGTGCAACAGCGGCTGTGATCCCTGATAAACGGCCACGTCCACCAGAGTTAATGTTAATCATTGACTGACCAATCATCGCACAACCACCCATAGCGCCAAAGAAACCGCTGGTGATGTTACCAACGCCTTGACCAATACACTCTTTGTTACCACGGCCACGAGTACCGGTCATTTCATCGATAACAGTCAACGTAAGCAAGGACTCAATAAGACCTACAGCAGCAAGAATAAGTGAGTAAGGTAAGATGATATAAAGTGTCGCTAGGCTAAATTCTACCGCTGGAATTGAGAAGGTCGGTAAGCTAGCAGCAATGGTTGCGTGCTCATCACCACTCATTGATTTCAAGAAATCTAATACAGTACGTGTATCTAGATTTAAGAATGTCACGAGTAAGGTAACCGTTAAAATAGCGGCTAGTGATGATGGGATGGCAGTCGTAATTTTTGGCAAAAATTGAATAATCGCCATTGTTAGGGCTACGAGGCCCAACATTAATAGCAGTTGATCTTGGGGTAACCAGCTCATTACACCGTCAGCATCTGGGGTTTGAAATTGGCCGAGTTGCGCCAAGAAAATGACAATAGCTAAACCATTTACAAAGCCTATCATAACTGGATAGGGCACAATTCGAATAAACTTACCAAGCTTGAACACCCCTGCAGAGACTTGGATTAGACCTGCAAGCACAACAGCGGCAAATAGGTACTGTACGCCGTGTTCAGCAACAAGAGCCACCATGACGACTGCCATTGCGCCAGTAGCACCAGAAATCATGCCTGGACGGCCACCAATAACAGCGGTGATTAATCCCATAATAAAGGCGGCATATAATCCGACCATAGGCTCGACACCTGCAACGAATGCAAATGCAACCGCTTCAGGGACAAGAGCTAGGGCGACAGTGATACCAGAAAGTAAGTCAGCTTTTGAACTGGCAGTTTTGTGACGAATGAGATCGAACATTTAGCCTCTGTTAATTAATTGTTGAATTGAAATAAGGCGCGCATATTATCAAAATTAAGCCTATTTTAACATAAAAAAAGCCATGCTCTTCAGCATGGCTTTTTAAACACCGCTTTACTCTAGATTAGGTGCGAGACATATCTGAGTTAGCGCTATTTGCAACACGTGGTTTCACGTCGTCATTTTTCTCAGATGCTTCATATTGACGACCGGTTGGGGTTTCAATATTTTCTCTGACTTCAACGACAGGTTTAGTCATTTCCGACATCACCATTGAACCAAAACGACTTGCTGGTTTTGCCTTAGCTGCTGGTTTTGCTTCAGTAGCGGCTGGCTCTGCTACAACCTTTTCGACTGCTTTTACTTCGGTAGGTTTCACTGCTGCAGGTTTCGCCGTTGGAGCTGATGCAGCTTTTGAGCTTGCTGCTGGTTCAGGCTTGGTTTCTACAGGCTTGGTTTCTACGGGTTTAGCTGCTTCAGTTTTAGTTTCAACTACCGCTTCAGTTTTCTCAACTTCAGCTTTTACTGGTTCAGTGACAGCAGGCTGTTCAACGATAGTTTCAGCAACGACTGCAGGAGCAGGCTCCGCAACAACAGTTGGTTCAACTGTTTTCACTTCTGCTGTTGTAACCGGCTGTGGCTCTACATTTGCTGTAGGCTTGAAAGCAGGCGAAGTGTTCATCGCAGATGAACTTGCAACAGAGCTAGCTTTTACTGGCTGTGCTTTTTCTTCTTTAGCTTCAACAACCACTTCAACTTGAACCGCTTCAGTCGTTTCAACTTTAACTTCTGCTTTAGGTTCAGCTTTTACTTCAGCAGCAACAACCGGTGCGACAGGTGCTTCAACATGAGCTTCTATCGCTTGCACTGATTCAATCTCTTCATTGGGAGTAAATACAGCTTCTGAGCTATTTTCATCACCTTGCTGAGTATCTTCATCACGACGACGGCGTTGACCTGCAGCACGAAGGTGACGAGGACTACGACGACTTCTACGTTGACCTTCACGAGGCTCACGTGATTTATCATCTGCAGACGTTTGCTCAACGTCAGCGGTTTCAGTTGCTTCGACAGGCGCAGATACTGACTCCGCTTTCGGTGCGACTTGTTGCGCTGAACTTGTTTCAGTATTAGCTGCTTTATCATTTGCGACAGTTTCTACATTAGCTGAAACCTCTGTAGTCACTTCAGTGCTTTCAACCGCTTCAACCTTCGCTCTAGGCTTACGAGGCTGACGCTTAGGGCGGGCTGGCTTATCGTCAGCTTTCACTTTCACTGGCGCAGCAGTATTTGCTACAACTTCTTTTACTTCTTCTTGCTCGTTGCTTACACGCACTTTACGACGCATGTTACGACGTTGACGACGCTCTCTTGCGGCCTCTTGCTTAGGCTCGACATTTTCCTTGTTAGCTTCTACTTGTTTACGAGGTTTTTCATTGCGCTGTGGACGTTTATTTTCATCCTGAGCTTTAGAGCGGTTGTCGTTAGCGTCATTTCGATTGCTCTTATTACGCTTGTCTTTATTTTGCTCACTGTCATTACGATTTTCGTTACGGCCTTCGTTGCGGTTGCGACGAGGATCATTACGACGATTATTGTTACGACGGTTATTGTTACGTGACTGACCGTTACGATTACCCTTGTCTTGCTTTTTCGGCTCAACTTTAGGCTCTTCGTTGCTAGAGAATAGCGAACTGATTGCAGCTGCAATCTTAGCAAATAGACCAGGCTCGGCAGGTTTAGCCGGTGTAGGTTTTGTCTCGACTTCAACGGGTGCTACTTTTTTCGGTGAAGAGAAACCTTTTAGTGCTGGCTGCGGCGGTGCAGCGCGCTCAAGCTTACGAGGTTCGTATAGCTTGGCTTCTTCTTGCTCAAGTAGCTTGTAGCTAGACTCACTGATCTGATCATCTTTGCGATGACGAACAACACGGTAATCTGGTGTTGTCATGTTTGGATCTGGGATCACATACACTTCAACATTGTGGCGTTCTTCAGTAATACGAATTGCTTTACGCTTCTCGTTCAATAGGAAGGCTGCTACATCAACAGGTACAATCGCTTCAATTTGTGAAGTATTCTCTTTAATCGCTTCCTCTTCCATCAAGCGCAAGATAGAGAGTGCAAGTGATTCAGTACCACGAATGGTGCCTTGTCCGTGACAACGAGGACATAGGTGAGCGGCAGATTCTTCTAGAGAAGGACGTAGGCGCTGACGTGACATTTCCATCAAACCAAAGCGTGAGATACGGCCTAATTGGACGCGTGCTCGGTCATGATGTACTGCATCTTGCATACGCTTCTCAACTTCACGTTGATGGCGAACGGGGGTCATGTCGATAAAGTCGATAACCACCAAACCACCTAAATCACGTAGACGTAATTGGCGAGCGATCTCGTCAGCAGCTTCTAAGTTAGTGTTCAGTGCTGTTTCTTCAATATCTCCACCTTTAGTTGCACGGGCAGAGTTAATATCGATAGAAGTTAGCGCTTCTGTTGGATCAATAACAATTGAACCGCCAGAAGGTAAACGTACTTCACGTTGGAACGCTGATTCAATTTGCGTTTCGATTTGGAAGTGAGTAAATAGTGGGACTTCTGCTTCGTAACGTTTAATACGTTCAACAAAGTCTGGACGTACCAATGAAACATGCTCTTTAGCTTGCTCATATATACGTGGGTGATCAATGAGGATCTCGCCAACATCACGACGTAAATAGTCACGGATAGCGCGAACAATTACGTTACTTTCTTGGTGGATTAGAAACGGAGCGGGTGCACTCTCAGCGGCTTCTTTAATCGCAGCCCAGTGATGTTGTAGAACTTTTAAGTCCCACTTTAGCTCTGCAGGGTCTTTACCTACACCAGCTGTACGAACGATTAAGCCCATACCTTGTGGAATATCAAGTTCAGATAATGCTGCTTTTAGTTCGGTACGCTCATCACCTTCGATACGGCGAGAAATACCGCCGGCACGTGGGTTATTTGGCATTAAGACTAAGTAAGAACCAGCAAGACTGATAAAGGTTGTTAGTGCAGCACCTTTATTGCCACGCTCTTCCTTATCAATTTGAATGATGACTTCTTGGCCTTCTTTAACCACTTCCTTAATGTTAGGACGGCCTTGGAATGAGTAACCTTTAGGGAAATATTCGCGAGCGATCTCTTTAAGTGGTAGGAAGCCGTGGCGATCTGCGCCATAGTCAACAAAAGCAGCTTCTAAAGACGGCTCAACTCGAGTGATCGTCCCTTTATAGATATTGGCTTTCTTTTGTTCGTGACCTGGGCTTTCAATATCAAGATCATATAATTGTTGCCCATCAACTAGGGCTACGCGCAACTCTTCAGATTGAGTTGCATTGATTAACATCCGTTTCATGATGACTTAATTCTTCTTTATAAAGGTCATCAAACGATACTTCTTTCACTGCATTACGGGCCTAGGATTAAAAAACAGGACCTCACGGCCAGTCTCTAGGCAAGGTGCGCATTTGCTGTTAGACGCATTCTCTGCGTGTCGCATCCTATTTATGGCTTATTTTTTAATGTTTACAAAAACAAGGAATTCGTTGTAAAAACGTCAACCAACCCCATAAATTCTTAAAATACTTTCCAGTAATGCCAATTCGAAATGGTAGCGTCTGACGACGAGTTAAAATTATTCTTCGAAATTGGGGCGTTTAGAGCAGAGAAACCAGTTGTAAGTTGGGTTTACGTTTTGATTTAGTCGTGAAGGTCCAGTTATTGACCTTTTGATTGATACAACGACCTGCAAATCAATTATTTACTATCAAACTGTAAACATTTTTAGTCTCATGCTTTAACGTATTGCTTGGGGGACTTGTGAACACTTTATCCACTAATTATCCCCGCTAGCGGGAGAAATATAGCAATAATAGATAAAATCAGCAATTGAAAAGGCACAATTCTTTTCACTTGTTGTACAATACGTCGCAACGAAACACATAGCGGCGCAGCATGAATACTCCATCTCCAAAAGTAGAAGTTCGAATGGTTACCATTGATGAGGACCATACCGGACAGCGTATAGATAATTTTTTATTAACTAAATTGAAAGGCGTGCCAAAAAGTATGATCTATCGGATCGTACGAAAAGGTGAGGTAAGGGTTAATAAAAAGCGCATTAAACCAGAGTACAAATTACAAGATGGCGATGTTGTTCGTATCCCTCCTGTGCGAGTCTCTGAGTCTGAAGGTAGACCTGGGCCGTCGGCAAAACTAACTAAAGTCTCTCAGCTTGAAAACCGAATAATCTACGAAGACAAATTTATTATCGTGCTGAATAAACCGTCAGGTATTGCTGTGCATGGTGGTAGCGGTGTTGATTTTGGTGTGATCGAGGCGATGCGATCGCTGCGAACCCAACAAAAATTCTTAGAATTGGTACATCGCTTAGATAAAGATACATCTGGTCTTTTATTGATTGCTAAGAAACGCAGTGCACTTAAACACCTGCATGATCAGCTTCGCTATAAGAAAATGCAAAAGGATTACCTTGCGCTTGTTAGAGGTGAGTGGCAAAAGCATGATAAGGCAGTCAAAGCACCATTATTAAAGCTGACGCTTAAGTCTGGCGAACGTATTGTAAGAGTGAATAAAGAGGGTAAAGAATCTGAAACCCGCTTTAAAATTATGCAGCGTTATAGTGATGCAACGCTGGTACAAGCAAGTCCAATTACCGGTCGTACTCACCAAATTCGAGTGCATTGCCAATACGCCGGCCATCCTATTGCTTGTGACGAAAAGTACAGTGAACAGAAATTCGACGACTCCATGCGCGCCCATGGATTAAATCGTTTGTTCTTGCATGCAGCCCAGCTACGATTTATTCATCCTGACACCGATGAAGTCATGCAGGTTAAAGCGCCTTTAGATCCTATTTTAGAATCAACTTTGAGTAAGCTTAAAAAAGTATGAAATCCTACGAGTTAGTTATTTTTGATTGGGACGGAACCCTAATGGATTCTGTCAGCAAAATTGTTACCTGTATGCAGCAAATGGCCGGCTCATTATCGATGAGTGTGCCAAGCGAGCAAGCAGTGCGTGACATTATAGGTTTGTCGATGGATGAAGCACTTAAAACGCTTTACCCACTGTTAGATAAAGCTGACTTTGTTCCAATGATTGCTTCATATAAAGATCATTACTTAACACTCAATACTACGCCAAGCCCGCTTTTTGATGGTAGCGAGAGACTGCTAACAGAATTGGCCGCTAGAAACTATCGTATGGCAGTGGCGACGGGCAAAGGCCGAAACGGTTTAAATCGTGTGCTAGCAGAAACCGGATTAGGTCACCATTTTGAATCTAGTCGCTGCGCCGACGAATCAAAAAGTAAACCCAACCCAGATATGTTGCACGAGCTTTTAGAACAACTAAAAGTTGCACCAGAACGAGCGATGATGGTCGGGGATTCGCTCCATGACTTAAACATGGCCAATAATGCGGGCATTGACGCTGTAGGGGTGAGCTATGGAGCCCATAGTGCCGAAAAGTTAATCACTGCCAAGCCTAAAGCCATTATTACTGAGCCATTGGGATTGCTGACGTTACTGAAGTAGTGAGCTCTATAATCTTAAGGCTACTTTAAAGCTGGATATCGAAGCACTGACTAAAAAACAGCGGCTTCGATTTATTTGCGTTCTCAAATAGCTACAACCTGCTAAGTTATCAAACTAATCCTGTTATAAACCACACGCCTTAGAATTACAGTACTGCTACGCCTTGTCGATGCAGTAGGTCGATGAGTGAAATTAAGGGTAATCCAACTAATGTATTTGGGTCTTTACCTTCTAAGCGTTCAAAAAGCGCAATGCCTAAGCCTTCACTTTTAAAGCTTCCTGCACAATAAAATGGCTGCTCAATGTCTACATATCGACAGATCTCTTTTTGGCTGAGCTCTCTAAAGTAGACGGTGAATGGCTCAACTAAAGAGTCGACTTCTGCAGTTTCTATGTTGTGAATCGCCAAGCCGGTATAAAAGGTGATGGCCTGGCCACTGGCCTGACTTAGTTGTTCTATCGCGGTTTCTCGGTTCAGCGGCTTACCTATAATTTGGTTATTAATCACGGCAACTTGGTCTGAGCCTATAACGATTCCTTCTGAGTACTGAATAGCTCCAGCAGCGGCTTTTAGCTTTGCCAGCCTAAGCACTAGCTCGACTGGTGTTTCATTTTCTAAAGGCGTTTCATCGACTTCTGGCGAGCAACAACTGAAAGTTAAATTGAGCTTTTGTAGTAGTTGCTTTCTAAATGGAGAGGTTGAAGCCAATATAAGAGGCTTTGACATTAGTTTGCCTTTACTGAGCTGTAATATAAGGTTATTGGGGATTTTCGCTAATAACAGCCAGTATAAGCAAGTATTATTGCCACAAATATGGAGTATGTTGTCACTTCAAGATGTTCGGGATACGTATTTATATCATTATTTACGCATTAGTGATGTATTGAGGTCGTGGTCAGCAGTTGTACAGTTTTCGCACGCTATTGTATGGCGGTATTCAACAGCTACCGTGGAGAGATATATGTTTAAGTTATGGGTTGCGATTTTAATTATGCTCAGCGTTGTGGTTCATCTAAGCGGAGAAGTGAGTCGACCGTTTTACCCGACCATTTTATTGGCAATGGTTCTGGGGGCTGTGGCTAGAGAAGGGATAGCAAAGCTTGATCATACGATTGTTCATTGGGTATCTAATGCTGGCAAAAGCGAGCCTAACGCAGCTTAGCGGCAGTATGAGTGTATAATAAGGCTAGACTGGCAAATTAGCTCATTAGCCTTATAACTACTATGCTGCTGGGCAAATAGCCAAATTGAGCGTGACTCTGGCATTGTCATCACAAAAATAGCATCGCCGACGAATTTACGAACACTTAAACGCATTTAGCGCTGAAATTTAATGTCATGAGCCTTGGGTTTCTTGTACAATGCGGTTACCTAACAACTCACATTAGCTGAATCAAGTGGCCGTTAATCACCTTGTATGTATAAGGGTGTTGACTTCTGCTAAAATTCACCTAAAATGCGCGCCTTATGCAAACAGTAAAGATACCGGTTTCAATTGATCCCGTTCGCGCTGCCACAAGCCAACTTTCTTATGAAGGTTCGGTGCCTGGTAAGCAGTTAAAGCGATTAAATGAATTATGTGCCGGCGACTGTTCTGATGTGGCAGTGTCGCTTGAATGTGGCGTAGATATACAGGGGATAGTCTACCTTAACGGGAAGGCTGTGACGGAGCTCACTCTGAATTGTCAACGTTGTATGACACTATTTACCACTGAGGTTACGGTCGAGTTTAGTTTTGGTCTTTGTAAGACTGAAGCTGAAATCGATGAGCTCCCGGATGCGTATGAGCCTATTGAGTGCAATGAAATTGGCGAAGTTCGTCTGCATCAATTGATCGAAGATGAATTGATAGTCGCTATGCCTTTGATTGCCATGCATGAGAATGAAGATTGTCATCAAGGTAAACAAGACGTAGTAGTAGGCGAGATCGAACCCGCTCAAGAGGAGCGTCCAAATCCGTTTGCAGTGTTAGAAAAACTGAAGAGCAAGTAATCTAGGAGACAGGGCCAATGGCTGTACAACAGAATAAAAAATCTCGTTCAAAGCGCGGTATGCGTCGTTCACACGATTCTTTGAGCACAGCTCAATTATCAGTGGATGCAACGAGTGGTGAACTTCACCGTCGTCACAATGTGACTGCGGACGGTTTCTACCGTGGTCAAAAGGTTATCAACAAGTAATTTGTTGAGACCCTGATGACAAATCTGACGCTTGCGTTAGATGCGATGGGGGGCGACTTTGGTCCCCGCATCACAGTGCCTGCAACTTTGCAGGCACTTCGCTTAAACCCCCTTTTAAAAGTCATACTCGTGGGCGACCAAGTCCAGATTGACCAATATCTAGTACCTGCTGAATCAGAAATAACCAGCCGAATTGAGATTAAACATACTACCGAAGTGGTGACTATGTCTGATCGGCCTGTGCACGCCTTAAGAAATCGAAAGCAAAGCTCAATGCGTATCGCAATAGAGTTAGTGCGAGACGGTAAAGCACAAGCTTGCTTAAGTGCTGGCAACACTGGTGCGTTAATGGCGATGTCTAAAGTATTGCTTAAGACATTACCCGGTATAGACCGGCCTGCGCTAGTTAGCTGCTTGCCTGCCGTTAATAATACGCCTGTTTATCTACTCGATTTAGGGGCAAACGTTACTTGCGATTCTGAAACGTTATTTCAGTTTGCGGTGATGGGCTCGGTACTGAGTGAAACGGTTGATAAAACGGTTTCTCCAAAAGTCGCTTTGCTTAACGTGGGTATTGAAGAGATAAAAGGTAATGACCAAGTTCAACAAGCGGGTCAATTACTGCAACAAATCCCCCAAGTGAACTACACTGGCTTTATCGAAGGCGATGAGATCTATTCTGGTAATGTTGACGTTATTGTCTGCGATGGCTTTGTCGGTAATATTACCCTTAAAACGTCAGAAGGTATTGCAAGGCTGCTTACCCATCAATTGAAAAAAGGTCTGACGGAAGGCTTCTTTGTTCGAATTCTCGCCAAAATAATAGCACCACGTATTCATTCTTTGCTAAATCAGATGAACCCCGACCACTATAATGGAGCAAGTCTGATAGGATTGCGCGGAATTGTAGTAAAAAGTCATGGGTGTGCAGATGAAGCTGCTTTTTTACAAGCGATAAGCTTGGCAGTGACAGAAGCACAACGTCGACTCCCACAGATGATCGAAGACCGTCTTGAGTCGATTCTTTTAGACATTAATAGCTGATAAATTCCTTATGCATACAAAAATTCTCGGTACTGGTAGCTATCTACCGGTGCAAGTGCGCAGTAATCAAGATCTTGAAAAAATGGTTGAGACCACCGATCAGTGGATTGTCGAGCGCACAGGTATTTCTGAACGCCGCATTGCTGCGTCAGATGAAACCGTGGCAACAATGGGTTATCAAGCAGCAGTCAAAGCTATTGAAATGGCGGGTATTGATGCAACTGAAATCGATATGATTGTTTGCGGCACAACCAGTGCGAGTAATGCTTTCCCTGCAGCCGCTTGTGAAATTCAGGCTATGTTAGGTATTCATACTATCCCTGCATTTGATATAGCTGCAGCCTGCTCTGGTTTCGTTTATGCACTGTCGGTTGCTGACCAATATGTAAAATCGGGAGCCGCGCGTAATGTACTCGTGATTGGCGCCGATGTGTTATCACGTTTATGCGAGCCAGAAGACCGTTCGACAATTATATTGTTTGGTGATGGTGCCGGCGCTGCAGTTGTTGGTGCGGCAACGGAACCTGGTATTATTTCTACGCATATCTATGCTGATGGCCGCCAAGGCGATCTGCTTAAGTGTTCTATACCGCCGCGTAAAGGGGAAACCTCTGAAGCGGTGGGTTATATGACAATGAAAGGTAATGACGTATTTAAAGTTGCGGTGACACAATTGTCTCACGTCGTAACTGAAACTTTACGTCAAAACAATATCGAAAAATCCGATATTGATTGGCTGGTTCCACATCAAGCTAACTTTAGAATTATCAAAGCTACCGCAAAGAAATTAGACATGAGTCTTGATAAAGTCGTTCTTACTTTGGCTAAGCATGGTAATACGTCTGCAGCATCTGTGCCTATTGCTCTTGATGAAGCTGTTAGAGATGGTCGGATCCAGCGAGGTCAAATGATATTACTCGAAGCCTTTGGTGCAGGATTTGCCTGGGGAAGCGCTTTGGTAAAGTTTTAACTGCCGTTTTAACGGCAAGACGTAAATTGGAAGGTATTTGAATATGGAAAACACAGCTTTTGTATTCCCAGGGCAAGGCTCTCAAGCTTTAGGCATGTTAGCTGAGCTGGCAGAGTCTCAACCTGTTGTTGCTGAGACATTTGCTCAAGCTAGTCAGGTTCTTGGTTATGATTTATGGGAACTTGTTCAACAAGGTCCTGTTGAGACGCTTAACGAAACCGATAAAACACAACCCGCACTACTCGCAGCAAGTGTCGCTATTTATCGTGCTTACATAGCTTCTGGTAAGGTTTTACCAGGAGTCATGGCCGGACACAGCTTAGGTGAATACTCTGCGCTAGTATGTGCAGGTGTGATTGATTTTGAAGCGGCAATTAAACTGGTTGAGCTTCGTGGTCAGCTTATGCAGCAGGCAGTACCAGCGGGTACAGGTGCCATGTTTGCAATCATTGGCTTAGACAATGATGCAATTGCTAAAGCATGTGAAGAAGCTTCACAAGGCGACATTGTTAGCCCTGTCAATTACAACAGCCCAGGACAAGTTGTCATCGCTGGTGAAAAAGCTGCAGTGGAACGTGCGGCAGCATTATGTAAAGAAAACGGTGCAAAAATGGCAGTTGCATTGCCTGTGAGCGTACCGTCTCATTGCCAGTTAATGAAACCAGCTGCAGACAAACTTGCGATCGCGCTTAATGATATTGAATTCAGCGCTCCTTCAGTAACAGTGATCAATAATGTTGATGTTGCTAGCCCTGTCGCTGCGCAAGAGATTAAAGATGCATTAGTTCGTCAACTTTATTGCCCTGTAAGATGGTCTGAAACTGTTGAGTTGATGGCATCACAAGGTGTAACCGAACTGTTTGAAATTGGACCTGGAAAGGTATTAACAGGGCTCAGTAAACGTATTAATCGTTCACTGACAGCAAAAGCAATTAACGATGCTGTGTCTTTCGCGGCATTGACCGAATAAGGAAATCTGATGAGCATAAGTTTTGATTTGACGGGTAAAGTAGCCCTAGTAACAGGCGCTAGCCGTGGTATTGGCCGTGCAGTTGCAGAAACATTAGTGTCTGCTGGTGCTGTCGTTATTGGTACTGCAACTAGCGAGCGTGGCGCAGAAGCGATCCAAGCTTACTTAGGGGATAACGGCCATGGTCTTGTTTTAAACGTGACCGATGGCGACTCTGTTAAAGCCTTGTTCGCAACGATTAAAGAAAAAGCAGGTGATGTTGACATTTTAGTTAATAACGCCGGTATAACTCGTGACAATTTGTTGATGCGAATGAAAGATGATGAGTGGCAAGATATTGTTGACACTAACCTGACTTCATTATTCCGCACTTCAAAAGCGGTCATGAGACCAATGATGAAAAAGCGTCATGGACGCATCATTAATATTGGCTCTGTGGTAGGTACCATGGGCAATGCAGGCCAAACTAACTATGCGGCTGCTAAAGCTGGTTTGATAGGATTTACAAAATCTCTTGCAAGAGAGGTTGCATCTCGTCAAATAACAGTGAATGCTATTGCTCCTGGATTTATTCAGACAGATATGACAGATGAGCTGACAGAAGACCAGCAACAAGCTATTATGTCGCAGGTGCCAATGGAAAGGCTTGGTCAGGCGCAGGAAATTGCTAACGCAGTCCTCTTTTTAGCGTCAGACTCTGCCGCTTACATCACTGGAGAGACTCTTCATGTGAATGGCGGCATGTACATGGTTTAAAGGGAACGACAGACTATTACCTCTTTAGGGAGGTGATCTGCATCAATAGTGAGCCCATTTTGTGGTTAGACCACAAAGGTTAAGCTTGCAATGTCTGTCAAATTCAATAAACTACTCGAAATCTTGCGCAAGTGCGTAATTTGAATAGGAAAGAAAACAATGAGCAACATCGAAGAACGTGTAAAGAAAATCATCATCGAGCAACTAGGTGTTAAAGAAGAAGACGTTAAATCAGCAGCATCTTTCGTTGACGATTTAGGTGCAGATTCTCTAGACACTGTTGAATTGGTTATGGCTCTAGAAGAAGAGTTTGATACCGAGATCCCTGATGAAGAAGCAGAAAAGATCACTACTGTTCAAGCAGCGATCGATTACGTTTCTAAGAATCAGTAATCTAGAATTTCTGAAAACAGGCGGCATTTATGCCGCCTGTTTTTGTTTCTGAAAGCCGCTGGTTGATGTAAGTCATTAAGCAATATTCTCCTCGCTTCCGCTTCAATACACCAATCAGGCCTGGCTCATAAAGGTATTGGTAGTTCATATTCTTTAGTACTATCATAATTATTTTTAATAGGTAAAGGTGATAGCGTGTCTAAACGTCGTGTCGTCGTAACTGGCTTAGGCTTAGTTAGCCCTGTGGGCAATACAGTTGATTCAACTTGGAAGTCTCTCGTTTCAGGTAAAAGTGGAATCGCACCGATTACTAAATTTGATGCTAGCGAGTTTACAACTCGTTTTAGTGGGTCTGTTAAAGATTTTGATGTCGAGCAGTACATGTCACGTAAAGACGCTCGTAAGATGGATCTTTTTATCCAATATGGCATGGCTGCCGGGATCCAAGCAATGGATGACTCTGGTCTAGAGATGGATAAGCTGGATCCTACACGCGTCGGAACCGCCATTGGCGCGGGTATGGGCGGAATGCCGTTGATAGAGCAAAACCATGCAGCATTAATGAAAGGTGGCCCACGTAAAGTGTCACCATTTTTTGTGCCGAGTACCATTATCAACATGATTTCAGGTCACCTGTCGATTAAGTATGGCATGACAGGACCTAACTTTGCAGTGACTACAGCTTGTACGACAGGTGTACACAATATCGGATTTGCGGCGCGTACTATCGCTTATGGTGATGCTGACGTGATGGTTGCTGGCGGTGCGGAAGATGTGACTTGCCCATTAGCTGTCGCCGGTTTTGGTTCTGCAAAGGCACTATCAACTCGCAATGATGATCCACAAGCTGCTAGCCGTCCATGGGATAAAGATCGCGATGGTTTTGTTATTGGTGACGGTGCTGGTGTGATGGTTATGGAAGAGTATGAACATGCTAAAGCACGTGGAGCGACCATTTACGGTGAGCTAGTTGGTTTTGGCATGAGCGGTGATGCATTTCATATGACGTCGCCACCTAGTGACGGTGCGGGCGCAGCTGCTGCTATGGTTAATGCCATTAATGATGCCAAAATTGGTCGTGAAGCAATTGGCTATATTAATGCCCACGGCACATCAACTCCAGCGGGCGACAAAGCAGAGGCTGCTGCGGTTAAATCAACCTTTGGTGACCATGCTTATGATTTAGTCGTAAGCTCAACTAAATCCATGACCGGACACCTTCTTGGTGCTGCGGGCTCTTTAGAAGCTATCGTTACTTTGCTTGCACTTAGAGATCAGGTCATTCCGCCTACTTTAAACTTGGATAACCCGGATGAAGGTTGTGATTTAGATTTTGTACCGCATACGGCGCGAGATCTTAAGTTTGATTATGGACTATGTAATTCATTTGGTTTTGGTGGTACTAACGGCTCACTGCTGTTCAAAAAAGTCTAGTCAAAACACTTTAGTTAGAAAGCGCCTTTTAGGCGCTTTTTTTATGTCTTGAACTTTCCCAAAAACAAGAATTAAAGCTGTGAGATTAACAGGGAGTATATTGCAGATTAACCTTACTTAACCTTTTAATTTGTTACTGGTATAACCACTTAGCTAGGTAGATACTGCGCACATAGCTTGTCATACAGTATTTAAGGACTCAAATTGATAAACCCACTTGTACTCCCAGTCATGTCGATATTGGGAATGATGACCGCAAACCTAAATGAGCTCGTCAGAGGAGAAAGCGCTCGTTGGCATCCTAAGCTGATTATAGGAGTTAAAACATTTAATGCGGCTGCAGCTGGTTTTGCTTTTATTTGGTTTGCATTGTTGGTCACTGCTATATCTATTAGTGATGAATACAGCGTGTTATCTGGTGTACTTGTGTTGGGGTTATTTCTTGCGGGCATTCTCGCTTACGGGCTTATTCACGGTGCTAAATTTATAGGCAGTAATACCCAATTATGGCTTTACCGATTATCGTTACCACTTATGGCCATAGGTTGTTATCTGGTCGCTCAGCTTGGTTAGTAGTAGCACCATTTTGTATTGGTTTGAGTTCGGGAGCTTCATAGCTAGTCGTTTGCATTGCCGCTTTCAACGCGTCGTCGGCATATAGGGATTTCGATAATATTATAGAATTCGATTAATGTGTTGCGTGGTAAAAGGGTGTAAACTCACAGCTTAAATTACTACCTTTTTGAGGTTGCTATGGCCGGAACAGATAGACTGCTCACATTACGATTTTTAGCTGAACCAGCAGATGTAAATTTTGGTGGTAAAGTCCACGGCGGAGCGGTAATGAAGTGGATCGATCTCGCGGGTTATGCCTGTGCGGCGGGGTGGAGCGGTAAGTACTGCATAACAGCTTATGCCGGTGGTATTCGATTCGTAAAGCCTATCTACGTCGGTAATATAGTCGAAGTCACTGCTAAGGTGATTTATACTGGCAGATCATCCATGCATCTTGGCATCGATGTTAAAGCTGGCGATCCGAAGGGCTCTGATCGACATCTTACAACACACTGTGTTTTGATTATGGTTGCCGTTGATGATGAAGGACACCCTACACAAGTACCTGAATGGGTTCCCACTACGGCTGCTGACATAGAGCTACGTGAATCAGCGGTACGTTTAATGGAAATGCGTAAGAAGATCGGTGCAGAAATGGAAGCACACGTTACTTTATAGGCTTTGCGCAATTTGACGATAAGAATAGAAGCTAGCATTTTGCTGGCTTTTTTTATTATTGTTACCAGACTTTTTTGTTTAAGCCAACCACAGTAGAATGTTTTAAAACAATATATAATACCAATTGCATTA
>NZ_JBFRMK010000153.1:0-6845 GCF_041470405.1 Shewanella sp. 10N.286.45.A1 | reverse complement strand
ATTGTCTTGGGGGGGGGAGTGTCAAATATTGAAGCTATCTATCCGCTGCTTCCAGATATCTTACCTAAGTATGTGCTTGGCGGAGAGTGTCGTACACCTGTGGTACAAAATATCTATGGTGGCTCCTCGGGAGTGCGCGGCGCCGCTTGGTTGTGGAGTAAAGACGAAGCTTAACCACTGCAATAGCTAAAAGTAACTGAATAACCCTCGAGCCATATGATGACTCTCATTGTATGGCTTTTTGTTTGTCTGTTTATCCAAGCGAACGTTCTGCCATATTACTATTTGAAATCCATGCTAAACTTGCATTTCTAGCATCCTTTTCTGAGTTTTATTACATGTTTTGGCTAAAAAAGATCGTTTCTCAACTGTTTATGCCTGTTCCTCTGTTGATCATTCTTATTGCAGTGACCTATCTTGTTATTCGCAATCGAAAGGTGGCTAAAAGCTTTTTGTTGGTTGCTGCAGGCATGCTCCTTGCACTAAGTAGCAGCATGGGCAGTAATGCACTGTTAGCGCCATTAGAGAACCAGTACTCTGTTAACAATGAGCCTATGGGAAGCGGCTGTTTAGTGATGGTATTAGGCAGTGGCCATGATGAAGTTGAAAACCAACCCGCTGTGCAGCAGTTATCGAATACGGCATTAGCCAGATTGAGTGAAGGAATAAGACAGCTGTCCTTAGGTCAAGACTGTCAGTTAGTCGTTAGTGGTTGGAGCGGCGGAATAAATACTCGTGCTCATGCGGATGTGATGTTTGATGCAGCCGTAGAGCTAGGCGTTAATCCAAACGTTATTATTAAATTCCCACTTGCAAAAGATACCATTGAAGAAGCGCAGTATATGCAATGGGAAGTTGCAGATGCGCCCTTTAGATTAGTAACATCAGCGAGTCATATGCCGCGTTCGATGGCCATTTTTGAAAATGCAGGTTTAAATGTCACTGCTGCGCCGACAGATTTTGCCCAAAGAAAAACCTATTGGTGGTATTTTGATGCGCAAAGTTTATTATCGTCACAACGTGCAATCCATGAATATTTAGGCCTAGTCTGGTTTAAATTCAAGCATGCAAATTAACCATCTCTGACCGTGATAGGAACGGGTTGTTTTTGTCACCAAAACAGCTAGTAAATTGTCTTTGAATCAACCAATAGTAGAACGTATTTTGGAACAATCGAATTCACAAACATTGCTCATCAAATCCCCTAACAAACGTAATGGGTTTACTCTAACTTTCATCGGTATCATTGGCGTAGTTATTGGGATTGGGCTTTTCCTCGCCGGCAGCCATCTATTTGCCCCTGGCATCGTATGTTTCGCTTTTGGTGCTATCGCTGCAGTGCTTGGCATTTCTAAGCTGGTAGAACCCGAGGTTACATTGAGTATTGATCCCCTCGGAATACGCTATTTTCATCGACGCGGCGAGGTGCAAATAGGTTGGCAAAATATTCAGCGCCTTGATCAACCGCGAGTCACTCAAGGGCTTGAAATCATCACTTTGCCTTATATTGGTATTAAGTTAAAAGCAGTGGGACCAGTATTAGATTGCATTTCATTAAGATTAGCCTCCGGTTTGCTGATTGAGCAAAGGCCGCTGCTGATGACCGTCTCTGCTCAAGATGAAGACCTATCCACGTTAGAAAATCAAATGAGCGCAGAGTTCACCCCATTTATTGAAGATGACAGCCGTTATAAGGGAGTGTTAGCAATGTTTGGCCATCGATGCCGAATATTGGGCAACCATTTAGGTTTTCACCTTTATATTGCCACTGATGCGTTAGATAGACCTGCTGAAGAGTTTATTAGATTACTTAGAAGTTATCAGCATCAAGCAATGTCGGAGAGTGATGAATAAGATTTGCAGAGCTAAGCTGATAAAATGATAAACTCTATAAGCTTAGCCATGATAATTAATTACTAATTTTTACAAGGTACTAGCCGTTAGCCGTTAGCTGCGCATCTTCAATTTGTTCTGTGTTAGCGGATTCGAGTTTTTCTTTCGAAGATGCGGGTAGAAAGGCAATGTCATCACGGACACGCATTCCAATAAATTGACCGCCTTCAAAAATTTCCATTGATTGACAGGTGACTTCGCCGTCAACAATACCGGTACTGGTTATATTGAGTTTATTGCAATGCAATTTTCCGCGGAAAGTGCCTGAAACTCTTAGTTCTTGGCAATTCAACACGCCGTCAATAAGACCATCCTGCTCAATAGTTATGTTGTTTGTTGATTGGATGTCGCCATAAAGCTCACCGGAGACTAAAGCCTCTGCTGTGAATTCGCTTTCACCTGTTAGCTTGGTTCCTTGGGCAATAAAAGTGAGCCCACCGCTTTTCTTTCTTTTAAACATAAATGCGTCGCTATTAGTCAAGGTAGCTTGATGTTACCTTGAAAAAAAGCAATTAAAAACCACTTATATTTGGCGCTTGATGTCATTATTTTGGCTATGAAGCGATTAAGCAGAGGCTGGCTTTAGGCTTAAATAAAGTAGCTTATTGATAGTAAAAAATTTTAACACGAAAAATACGATGATTAATCACTGCTTTATCAGTATTGCGTCGGACGGGCAGGGAGCAACGCAAGCGCCACAACCTGTGCACGCTTCTGTATCAATGACAGGTTGAGGCGCTTTGCCAACCGCCATGGTAAAGCTAATTGCCATGGCATCGCAGGCATCCTTGCAGCTTTGGCACCATATACCTTGATACGCCATGCAGGTAGTTTGAATTGAGGCGGCAATAGCCCAAGGAGCCTCATCGGTTTGGATAAACAATGGCTCAGGACAAGCCTCTACGCATTTTTTACAAAAGGTGCATTCATCAATGCTAAAGTCGACTTCTGGAAAGCCGCCATCGCCTTTAATGATAATGTGAGTTTCACATGCTGAAATACACTTATCACAACGGGTGCATTCATCGGTAAACGCGATATCATTTTTTACCCAAGGTAGGTGAACAGCATCATTTTTCTTACGGCTAAATAGACGACGTCGACTTTGATTGATGCTGCTCATGACTTTTACTCTTGGTTAAAACGGTAGTGGACTAACAATGATAAACAGGCTACGCCTTTTAGTTACTGTAGCCATTTGGGTTACTGGACTGCCAGTGCCAACTGCTTTGCGCCATGTCATCGATAGTGTGAGTCGCTTGCCAGTTAAGCTCAGTTTGTGCCTTATCAGGGTTTGCATAACACGCTGCAATATCGCCAGCACGTCTTGCGACAAGTTGATACTTAATCTCAGTACCGCTGGCTTTTTCAAATGCAGCCACCATTTCTAACACACTGTAACCTTCGCCGGTGCCTAGGTTATAAGTCACCAATCCTGGTTTTGTGCGCAATTTATCAAGTGCTCGAAGGTGCCCAACCGCTAGGTCAACAACGTGGATATAATCACGTACACCGGTTCCATCGACAGTATCGTAATCATTACCAAATACACTTAACTGCTCACGTTTACCCACTGCTACTTGGGTAATAAATGGCATTAAGTTGTTAGGAATATCGTTAGGATCTTCACCAATCAAACCGCTGTGGTGTGCGCCTACTGGGTTGAAGTATCTTAGACGGGCAATGTTCCAGCTCGGATCTGAATGGTGCAGGTCTGCAAGTACATGCTCAACCATCAACTTTGACTGACCATATGGGTTGGTTGCACCGGTTGGAAAGTCTTCAGTGATAGGTAAAGAAGCTGGATCACCGTATACCGTTGCCGATGAACTGAATACGATATTTTTTACGTTAAATTCGGCCATTACCTGACATAATACAATGGTACCAGTGACGTTATTTTCATAATAGCGCAGTGGTTGCTCAACCGATTCACCAACCGCTTTAAGGCCCGCAAAATGGATAACAGATTCAATATCATGATCTGTGAATAGTTTTTGCAAAAAAGGTTTATTGAGAATATCACCTTGATAGAAAGTGACCGACTTCCCTGTGATCTGCTCCACACGCTCAAGCGCTGTTACGCTAGAATTACTGAGGTTGTCGAGAATAACCACATCGCTGCCGTTATTAAGCAGCTCAACTACAGTGTGAGTGCCAATATAACCTGCGCCGCCAGTTACCAAAATTGTCATCTGTAAATCCTTCCTTGCAATCTAATATTCTTTATCTGTTTAAGTACTATCTGTTTAAGCACTATCTGTTTAAGCACTATCTGTTTAAGTGCTACCTGTTTAAGTACTATCTGTTTAAGAGCCGTCTGTTTAAGAATTAAAGGCTTTTAGCGATAGACTTAATATATTCAGCAAACTCTGGGCCTATATCCTTGTGACGCAAAGCGTGCTCTACATTGGCTTGCATATAGCCGAGTTTATTACCGCAATCATGACTCTTACCTTGCATGTAATAAGCATTAACGGTTTGATTTTCCATCAGCATTGCAATAGCATCGGTTAACTGGATCTCATCGCCCGCGCCGGCTGGTGTTTTAGCAAGGTAAGGCCAAATATCAGCTGGCAGAACGTATCGGCCTACAACACCTAGGTTTGATGGTGCTTCATCAACCGGCGGTTTTTCAACTAGCTGACTTAATGGTAACGATTCTCCTGGCTGTAACTCTTCGCCATTGATGTCTGCAATACCGTATTGATCAACCTGATCGTGGGGCACCCCCTCTACCATGATTTGACCCACTTCGGTTTCATCAAATAGCTTTACCATCTGTGCCAAGTTATCTTTGGCTAAGTTACTGCTGGCATCATCGACAATGACATCAGGTAAAAGCACTGCAAATGGCGCGTCACCTACAATAGTCTTAGCACATAAGATCGCATGACCTAGGCCTTTTGCCTGTGCTTGACGCACACTAATGATGGTGACGTCAGCAGGGCAAATACTTTGTACCTCTGCAAGAAGTTGACGTTTTACTCGGCGCTCTAAATGGGCTTCTAATTCAAAGCTGGTGTCGAAGTGGTTCTCGACTGAGTTTTTACTGGCGTGAGTGACCAAAACTATCTCTTTGATGCCTGCTGCAATAGCTTCTTTAACAACATACTGTATAAGAGGAACATCCATCACTGGCAGCATCTCTTTAGGCATCGCTTTTGTCGCTGGTAGCATCCGTGTACCTAGACCTGCGACAGGGATAACAGCCTTTTTTATCTTACGTCGTTTTATCGAAGTCATACTGTTCCTATCAATGGATTAGCGCTCTAACACTATTCTATACTGAATTTTTATCAGGTGTGCTTTGAATTTGGCAAAGCGGCTTGATTATTACTAATTTTGTTGCTTATCCGCTCGGTTTTTATTCGACATTGTAGTAACCAACCCTGTCGATATGCTTCTATTTGGATGAAAGCGTCAGGTGTTGTTTAACTCAAAAGGTGAGCTTTTATAGCTTTCTAGGCGAATGCGGGCTAAATTCTTCAGTATTATCAGTTCCTGTAAATTATGGCTTACAACAAATTCACTGTTAATAAAAGCTTTTTTAGCGCTAAGCTATACGTATGTAAACATTAGATTACACAAGGCTGTGCTGAGGCATCAAAGTTTAAACTGTGATCTGGTTAACAAAATATCAACTTTGGTTAACTATGTAGTCAGGAATCGTTACCAGTGTTTTTACTAATATGAGCAAAGCGACTAACTATACGGCTCGTTTGCCTGATGCAAACGGCTTTATACAATACCCACAGAATGAACATGATATTTGGCAAGAGCTCTATTCGAGGCAACTTGTCAATTTGCCTGGCCGGGCATGCCAAGCTTATATGGATGGACTAGACAGGCTTGCGCTGCCAAGCGACAGGATCCCGCAACTTAATGAGATTGATGCGGTGCTTCAACAGACTACTGGTTGGAAAACCGCAGCAGTGCCAGCGTTGATCTCATTTGGTAAGTTTTTTGAGTTGTTGGCAAACAAATCATTTCCGGTCGCGACATTTATCCGCAGCCGTGAAGAGCTTGATTACTTGCAAGAGCCAGATATATTTCACGAAGTTTTTGGTCACTGTCCACTACTGACTAACCCATCGTTTGCTCACTTTTCCCATTTGTATGGCAAATTGGGGCTAGCCGCAAGTAAGCAAGACCGTGTGTTTTTAGCACGATTATATTGGTTTACCGTCGAGTTTGGTGTGATTCGCGGGAATAATGATTTAAGTATCTATGGTGGCGGCATTTTAAGCTCGCCAGGGGAAACTGAATTTGTGATGGGCGATGAGCCTGAAATCAGACCTTTTGATCTGGTGGATGTGATGCGTACGCCTTATCGTATCGATATTATGCAGCCCATCTACTATGCCATTAATGATATCTGCGAACTCGATAAAATTGCTGAGATGGATATTATGGGCGCAGTTAACAAAGCTAAACAACTGGGTTTATTCGAGGCGACTTACCCAGCCAAAGCGGGTTAATAACGATTAGAAAAACGGCAGGGTGAACCTAATATCAATTAGGTTAAAGCCTACTGCTAGGTTGATGATAAAAATAACAGAGTGAAAGGGAACAAAATGACTGAATTAGCACAAATGAAATGTGAAGCCTGCCAAGCTGACGCGCCTAAAGTAAGCGATGCCGAACTGGGTGAACTTGTACGTATGATCCCCGACTGGACGGTAGAAGTGCGTGACGGCATTATGCAGCTAGAGCGTGTATATAAATTTAAGAACTTTAAATTGGCTATGGCATTTACTAATAAGCTTGCCGAATTAGCTGAAGCTGATTTTCATCACCCTGGCATTTTGACTGAATGGGGTAAAGTGACAGTGACTTGGTGGTCCCATTCTATAAAGGGCTTGCATAAGAATGATTTCATTATGGCCGCTAAAACAGATACCTTGCTAGACTAATTGAATTGCGTGCTGGGTTACTAGGGGCTGTTGATC